>NZ_JBFPJH010000003.1:0-55645 GCF_040838255.1 Bacillus sp. C30
ATCAGAGGCTGCATAATTTAAATTTTCTGTGTCTATTTTATTGACGTAATATCAGCCTGTTGTGAGCAGGTACAGTACGCCGCAGAATACTTCGTACAAATCAACTTTGCGGGGACGCGTCCTTTTCCGTGCGTTTTCTAAATCCTCTCGAATCAGTTCAAACTGTTCACGGGATATATTACTTGTATAATTGTGTATCATAGGAATCATCCTTTTTACATAGATTATACCCTAGATTTTAGACAGGTTCTAATAGTACTCCTGGAACTTTTGACCAATTAAATCCAGAAAGATCATCCCGAAATTTAATTCCATTTACTTTCACTTGATGATTCTCTCTCATTTTATTTACTATCGTTTGAGAGATTTGAAGACTTTCAGCATAAATCTCTTTCGTATACGGACTTCCTTCTGCCGGTGTCAATACAGCAAATCCACTTTGATTTGGATTTTCAGAACCATCTGCGTGAAGGCGCAAAAATAAATTCGCTTTATGATCATTCGCGAATGTTGCTCGTTCCTTATTACTTATATCAACCTCATGTGACGTTCTCGTCATCAATACTTGTATACCTTTTGCTTCCAGTTTTTCTTTCAATATAAAAGCCATCTCTAATACAAGAACTGATTCCCTCTTTTTCGTTACAACTCCCGCTGTTCCGTCTGTTACTTTATATTTTTGCGTAGTTGCTCCTGGACCAATTGCCTCTAAATTTAAATTCGCTTTTTGTTGATGCCCTGGATCAATAACGACGAGAAACTTTTCTTGTTTTTCATTACTCTCTACTTTTTGTTCATTATTTTGTACTGGTTGCTCAGTTGGCTGCAGCGGCGTAGTTTCCTCTTTCTTTTCCTCGGCCGGCACTTCCTCCTGCTTATGTTCCACTTGCTCATTCGTTTGAATTGCTTGCGGCTGTTCTTTCTTTTCTTGTTCTTCTTGCTGCTTTTCTACCGGTGCGTCTTCCTTATTATCTTTGTTTTTTTCTTGTATAGAAGAGGTTGTTTCTTTTTTCGGCTCTTCTTGCGAACAACCTCCCATATATATTCCAATGACTGCAATAGCGCTCATTATTTTTATATACTTCATTTTTCTCTCCTATCACTTTGCACCGGTCTCAAAGTTTTTCTTATAATTGTTTTATAATTTCATCCATATTTCCAATATGAACGGGTTGCCACGTTTCTGTACCACGCTCTGCGGTATAGACTAGATAAGCATCATCAGCTACATTTACGAAAACAGGATCCCCCATATCCGTTTCATATCCGATAACAATCCATTCCTCTTTCCATTTTCCACTTTCTTCACTTATTAATGAATTTTTATGTTTATCATATCGATAACCGATTTGTCCTTTTTCTAATTCATTTTCGCTAAACACATATATTTCATAGGAACCTAGTTCGATATCTTGCTGTTTTGAAGTTTCAATTCGTTTCAAAAGTTCTGCAATTTTTGGTTGTTGCTTCATACGTCTACCCCCTTCTTTTTTCTAAATTTTACCTAATCCGTTTTTGAAATACAATATAGATTTTGAGAGGAAACGTTACAATCCTAGGAATTTCGCACAAAAAAATAGCCTCACATATGCGAGACTACTTTTTCTAACATCAATTAAAATTTAAATTCTTGTCCAACTTCAAAGCTATCTTCTAATACAAGAATACCTTTTTCTTCTGGAGCATCTGGAAGCTCTAACTCACGTGCAGAGCAAATCATTCCAGAAGAAGGAACACCGCGAAGTTCAGCTGGTTTAATTAACATACCACTTGGCATTACAGCACCGATTTTTGCAACAACAACTTTTTGTCCTGCATCAACGTTTGGTGCACCACATACGATTTGTAATGTTTCTGTACCGATTTCTACTGTACAAATGTTTAATTTATCAGCATTTGGATGCTTCTCTTTTTCAGCTACATAGCCTACAACAAATTTCGGCGTGAAATCAGCTTCTACTTTTTCTTCAAAGCCATTCTTCGCTAAAATTCCGTTAATTTTTTCAACAAACTCTTTCGTTAATGTAACGTTTCCGTTGTCTGTTACTTCTACATAAGAAGATGCATTAAAGATGTTGAATCCTGCTGTTACGTTGCTTTCACGATCGTATACGCGAGCAACATCTCCTTTGCGGTCAAATGTACGGTTTTCTAAAGTAATATCTTGTAAGGTAACAATTAAAGTGTCATCAATTCCTTCAAGGTTGTAAAAAACGTTCACTTCGTTCATCCTTTCTCTTTTCCATCTGTCTTCTTCCGATTCTTCGCTAAAATAAAGATTGGTTCGAAGTCTCCATCTTCATATACGAATGAAAGTGATGTAATCGGAACATGCCCTTCGGCAAAAAATTTCATTGTCATTTGTGCAATAATATCATAACCGATTTCGTTGACGATATCAGCAATAATTAATACATCTTGGTGAGGAACTGCAACAACCATATCACCAGAGATCTTTTCACGCATCGAGTGTAGTAACGATTCGTTTAAAATACGACTCGCATCGTATCCATCATTTGTGTTTAAAAAGTAGAATGTATTACCTGCTACTGTCTCCTGCTTAAATTCATAGCCTAATGAGCGAGCATTAAATAATGCCATTTCACGTACTTGTTCCTCTGTAAGCTCTAATTTTTGCAATAAGCGCTCATCAATTAATCGATACGTTTTATTAGAATCTAGTGCATAGTAAATACGTGTTTCCGCCGTATGGTCCGTCATAATAAACGGATTTCCTTCTTCTGATTGTTTCGGGAAAGAAGTAGAGCGAATAACAGGTAAAATTTTCGCCGTGCTATTTTCTTCTTTATGCATTGCAATTAGCGCTTCTTGTACGTAATAAGCGACCTCTTCAATTGCTTTTTCTTTGTTCACTTCCCATTTTGCAACTACTCCTGGAAGTGATACGTTAATACCTTTTTTCGAGTCTGTTTGTTCAATACGAAGAACTTCTTTCTCGCTATCATAATGAAAGTCCCATTCTGGTCGAGATAATTTCTTCATTAACTCGTCTTTCATCTTTTTACTTGTCATTTTCATCTCTTTTTCCTCCCTTCCAAAAAAATAACCTCCCCCGCGAAGGTAGAGGTTGTTTTTACAATTCAATTGGCTAATTGTCTTATTTTAAACCTTCAATAAACTCTTCGATTTGCTCTTGTGTTTTACGATCTTTATTTACATAGCGTCCAGTTTCTTCACCTTTATTGTACGCTACAAAGCTTGGAATGCCAAATACGTCTACTTTCACGCATAAATCAATAAATTCATCACGATCTACATAGTAAAATGAGAAATCACTATACTTCTCTTCTACTTCTGGCATAAATGGATCAACGAAACGGCAATCTGGGCACCATTCTGCTGAGAACATGAAGACTACATTCTCTTCATTTTTTAATTCTTGGAATTGTTCCATGCTTTCTAATGATTTCATCTATATTTCCTCCTCTAACGAGTGCACTTTTTCACACTATAATCTTTTCTTTATACTACCATACATCGCGCATGGTGCAAGGTTTATGCTTGCTTTTCATCATACTTATATTGCCCAACAAGTAACTTAACAACGTGTACAAATAATTCCGTTCGGTCGACATAATCATCTGTAAAAATACCGATAGCACCTTCGTGACTACGAATATCTTTTCGCTCTACAAACTCTTCCATCACTTCACTTAGCTCTTTTCCTTCTTCAAGCGGTGCTAAAAAATCGTCTGGTAACTTAATACGCGCCCCGCCCGCAACAAATGTTTTACCTTCAATCGTCGCTAAAGCACCCCAGTTACACATAAATAACCCATGCTCCGTTTTCATAACGCCGCCTTCTAGCCCAATGCCGATATGAGCTGCACCTTCCTGCAATGCTCTCTTCGCTCTATTTACTGCTCCTTGCATCGTCTCTTCATCTGAAAAAGGCTGATTTGCTACTCCTGATGGAACAGAAAGAGATGTAATTTCAGCATCTTCCCAAACCTTCTCCACAGCCCCAACCTTCGTCTTATTCTTCGATCCAACTACTACCTTCATTTCATTCACCTCTATATAAATTCATACTCATATTCCTTCTACATTCAAACTTTTCACTTTCACAACTTCGGGACTCAAACGTTAAAATAGATCATACTCTCACTATCTATTCGGAGTGAGCACCGATTAAGCACTAACCTCTACCACTCATCGCTAGGCCCTCTCTTCCACCTAAAAAAAGAAAAGGTTTTCCAAAAACAGCCTTCCTCTCTCTTCCTACCCGCGGTCTTAATACATCGCTCGAACACCAACTAAGCACTGACCACTCCCATTCATCGCTGGGTCATCTATTCAACCTAAAAAAAGAAGGGTTTTTCACCCTTCCTCTTTACGCGTTATTCTTAATTGTCTCTAACGTCGTTTTGTCCGTCGCTCTCACAAGCTTCGTAATTAATTCCTTCGCTGCCGCATAATCATCAACATGTAAAATAGAAGCATGTGTATGAATGTAGCGTGCACAAACACCAATTACTGCTGATGGGATACCAGAATTACTTGTATGCACACGGCCCGCATCTGTACCACCTTGTGAAATAAAGTATTGGTACGGAATGTTATGTGTTTCTGCTGTATCTAAAATGAATTCGCGCATTCCTCTATGTGTTACCATTGTACGGTCATAAATACGAAGAAGAGCGCCTTTTCCTAATTGACCGAACTGCGTCTTATCACCAGATGCATCATTTGCTGGACTCGCATCAAGCGCATAGAAAATATCTGGTTGAATCCTATTTGCAGCAGTTTGTGCTCCGCGAAGACCTACTTCTTCTTGTACAGTCGCACCAGAGTATAATGTGTTTGGTAATGTTTCATCTTTTAATTCCTTTAGCAATTCGATAGCAAGGCCACATCCATAGCGGTTGTCCCAAGCTTTCGCCATAATTTTCTTTTCATTTGCCATTGGTGTGAATGGGCAGATTGGAACGATTTGTTGCCCTGGCTTTATGCCAATTTCAATCGCATCTTCATAACTATCTGCACCTATATCAATTAACATATTTTTTATATCCATCGGTTTTGCACGTTGCGCATCACTTAATAAATGAGGAGGAATGGAACCAACAACCCCAATAACAGGACCATTCTTCGTCATAACTTGTACACGCTGAGCTAATAGCACTTGGCTCCACCAGCCACCTAACGTTTGAAAACGAAGCATCCCATTTTTCGTAATTTGCGTAACCATGAAACCTACTTCATCCATATGACCTGCTACAAGAACGCGCGGGCCAGTTTCGTCCCCTTTTTTCAGGCCAAATACGCTACCTAAACCGTCTTGCACAATCTCATCAGCATATTTGCTTAATTCTTGCTTCATAAAACTGCGCACATCATGTTCAAAACCTGATGCACCTTGTAATTCTGTTAACGTACGAAATAATTGTAATGTCTCTTTATTCACGAAGTCCCCTTCTTTCAAACCTTAGTAGAATACCTCTTTTATTGTAACGAAATTTTCGAAATGTTTCTAGTTTCTTCTTTTTTAGTTGCATTTGCATTATAATTATTATTGGTACACTATTTTTATTTTACAGAATTGAGGTGAATATATGAGCTGGAAAGGTTTAGTCACAGGTCTTGGCGTTGGGTTCGCAGCTGGTTATTTCGTTGCAAACAAAGTACAAGAACAATCCCATATTTCTTCAGAAAAAGCATTGAAAATGGTGAAACAAGCATTAAGTCATAAAGGTGAAATTACTGGCTCTTGGGTACATATGGTTCCAGAGGCATTTGAAAAATATGATGTCGCGTACGAAGTTTATCGCGGCGGTCTTACAACGATGTTAGATGAAATACAAGAACGATTTGAATTTTTAGTTGATGCTAAAACAGGTACTGTTTTAGAGGTTATAGCAGCATAAAAAGAGGTTTCCCATTAGGTGAACCTCTTTTTTTTTAGAATTACCAACAAAAGCTGATAATAACAGCAATACATAATAAGTGGAGATTGTTCCAATAAATATTTTTGGACACCTTCCTCTTATTAATATTAAGCTTCTATATTTGTTTTTCTCTCTATCTTCTCCACTATATGCCCTTCCTCATTCCACTTTACTGCACGGTAATACGCGTCATGATAAAACGTAAACCAAGCATCGTTTTCAGCGCCGTACTTCATCCACTTTTGTTTATGTTCAATCGATGTCATTGGATAGTCATCGTATGCCATTACCCATAATACATTTTGATGTGCATGCGTCGGTAAAATGTCCGCTAAATGAAGCATCGTTTCACCCTGACTTTCAAGGACGACAACAGCATGTCCATCGCTATGACCACCCGTATACACCATCTTTATTTCATCCGTAATTTCTATTTCTTGCCTGAACGTAACAATCTTATCAACGATTGGCTCCCAATTTCCCTTCCAATATGTATTACGCGATCTAACATTCGGATTTTTCATTTCATTCCATTCAGTCTCACTTACATAAATCGTTGCGTTCGGAAACGCCGGAACAAGGCGATTTCCCTCCCATTTTGTTAAACCAGATGCATGGTCAAAATGAAGATGCGTCATTAAGACGTAATGAATATCTTCATTATGCAGTCCCAATTTTTCTAAAGATTCCTTAACTGATGATTCTTCTGTTACACCTTGATTCCGCTTCATTTTCTCATTCAATTTACCATTCCCTATCCCTGAATCAATAAGCATGTTTCCTTCTTTCGTTTGTAAGAGTAACGGATCTGTTCGTAAATAAATATGATTTGTATCATTATGTTTATATTTTCGTGACCAAAGTACTTTTGGCACAACTCCAAACATCGCGCCTCCATCTAAATGTGTATTCCCACCTTTTAGCCACGTCACTTTTATATTTCCAATTTGTAACTGTTCCATATCCCATCCCCCTTTTTCATTTAATTTTAACATAATATTCCGATTATTTTTCATATAAAAAACCTATGCATTACTGCATAGGCTCCGTACGATATTTTGCTTCAACTCGATAAATACGATGACCTTTACTAGAAAATTTCTCTTCGTATTCTGTCATAATGTTTCCTTCATAATCACTATTATGAAGATCTAGGCTAAGGTAAGTTAATAACATACCATACTCAGCCATACTCATAAGAGAGTATTCAAATAGGCCTTGGTTATCAGTTTTGAAATGAATTTCTCCGCCATCTACTAACACTTCCTCATAATTGCGTAAAAATGTTTTATACGTTAAACGACGCTTCGTATGACGATTCTTCGGCCATGGATCTGAGAAGTTTAAATAAACGCGGTCAATTTCACCTTTTGCAAAGAAAACTGTTAAATCTTCAGCATCTTTATTAATTAACTTTAAGTTCGGTACTTCTTCTTCAATTAATTTATCAAGTGCATCTACAACAACACTTGTGAATTTTTCAATTCCAATATAGTTAATATGCGGATTTGCTTTTGCCATATCATACATGAAGCGGCCACGTCCTGTACCTACTTCAATATGAATTGGCTGTTCATTTCCAAATATTTCTTTCCAGTTACCAGCGCTCTCCTCTGGGTTTCCAATTACGATATGTGAATACTCATTAATTCGATCCATTGCATAAGGCTTATGTCTTAAACGCATAGATGTCTCCCTCTCTTTACAAAACTATTTTAAAGGAAAAATTCCTTCTTTCTGTTTTAATCAATCTATCAAACAAAAAACCAAGTACGTACGAGCACTCGGTCCGTTTCTTTCAAGTATAAGATGTACCATTTTGATAAAAACTACATAAAGCATTAAACATTCCATGACGAAACAGCTTTTTCTCTTACATTTCTAGGGAGAGAAAAACACTCGAAAGGATGATCCGTTCATGCCAATTAATCAACAGCATCAATTAGAAGTGTTAAAAGATATTTTAATCAACCATCAAAGTGATTGCTGCGGGACAGTTTCTGAATGCGAGCAATTAGAGCGACTCATTCAATCGTTACTCGCAAACGATAGTATAAGTAGTGACACTAAAGTAATGCTAAACGATGTATATTCTTATAGTCAATCGGGTAAATCTTCCTCTAATTTGGACAACCATATTTCCAATAATCAAGAACAACTTACTCAGTGGATTGCTGGAATGGACAATTTTTCTTAAGTATTATTCTGAAGCAAGTAGTTGCTGTAAATATTGATGCCAATATTTAGCTTCTGCTTGCTGCTTTTTTGTTGTGTGCCATTGCATAGATAAAATCGTTTGTGCTATCACATACCATCTCATACGCCTAAGCAATGGTTCATCTAGTTCAATCTCATAATATCCGAGCCACTCACTCCATTCATGGCGCGGAACATACCAATATAATAACATACCAAGATCTAAAGCTGGGTCAGCAATAACAGCCCCATCCCAATCAATTAAAAACAATTCATCTTCGTCCGACAATATCCAATTGTTATGGTTTACATCACAATGGCATACAACGAATTCATTGTACTCAATATCTTTTAATGACTCCGTTAAATATTGAAGACCTTGCTGAATTGTTTTATCAACTCTTATATCTCCTCTTAAAACGAGCTGTAATTGTTGTAATAACTCTTGCGCATGAAGCGGCTGCTTTCCTAGCCTTTGAATCATCTGCACAAGCGCTTTAGAGGAGTGTATTTTCTTCAAAAGTTTCGCAACACGTTCTAGTTTCATATCCTCTGGCTCTAACTGCTGTCCCGGAAGCCATTTTTGAGCAGAAATTACATCACCGTTCGTTACCCTTCTTGTCCAAAGTAATTTTGGAACAATTCCTTCTGCTGACAATACCGCTAAAAAGGGCGATGTATTCCGCTTTAAAAATAACTTTTGTTGTCCGTTTTGCGCAATATATGCATCGCCCGTTACTCCACCAGCCGGTATAAGACTCCACTCTTTTCCTAATAATTGTTCCAACCATTCCATATTCATTACCCGTTAACAAATCCTTATCTTTTATAGTTATGAAAAGAAAAACCGCAACATTTCTACACATGTTGTGGATTCATATATTTTACTGTATTTGAATGAAAAAACTTGGCATAAGCCGAAAACAGGATAAATCACCTGTTCTTCTAGTTTATTTTACAAAATCAATCATAGAATGACAACTTATGAAAATCGTCACCTTTGTCAATTCTACATTTATTACATTCTCATCGTCAAGTAGCGATTTGTCACATTATCGTCAATATATACGTGCTAATTGGAGCCAATTGAAGTTCCTTTCCTCTAAATGAAGAAATTGGCTCTATTTTCGCTTGCTTTTCGTTTACTAACACATGCCACGTTTCTTCTTTTGGAAGCTGCACCGTTTTAGCTTCCAAACCGCTATTAAATAAAACTACAATCTCTTTCCACGGTCCAATTAATTCTACATGCTCTAGGTGGTATGCCAGTACTTCTGTAGATGTTTGCAAAAAAGTCATATGCTTTTTTATAAGGTCTACATTTTGTAATCGGAATGCCCCGTGCCCTTTGCGAATCGCAATTAACCCTTTTATATAGTTAACGGTCTCCATCTCTTTCTCTTTTTGATCCCAATCTAATTGATTAATTTCATCATTTGCATTATAGCTATTTTCGTTCCCTTGCTTCGTACGATAAAACTCTTGCCCCGCATGTAAGAAAGGAATCCCTTGTGAAAGAATAACCATTGCAGTTGCTAAACGATGACGCCTTTTCAAAATTTCTTCTGATTCTGGATTACTTTGCACTAGTTTATCCCACATCGTCATATTGTCATGACATTCTACATAGTTGATGCTTTGTACTGGCTCTAGGAACAATCCTGTTTCTTTCATACTTAAAAGGCTACCAGCTACTATATACTGCAAATGATTACAGTCTACATGCCCACCAAATGCAAAGCCACGTTTATTTATATTAAAAGTACTTCCTTTTATTCCATCACGAAATTGATCATTAAACTGTGCGATACATGGCATTTTATTCGCATTATTTAACGTCGCTTTCTCTTCAAGAGGAAGCGGTGTTTGCAAATCCCATCCTTCACCTAATAACAGCGCATCCTGCTTTATTTTTCGTACTTCTTTTTGTAATTCATTCATCGTTTCAACATCTAAAATTCCCATTAAATCAAATCGGAATCCATCAACATTGTATTCAGTAAGCCAATATAAAACAGATTCTATAATAAATTTCCTCATCATTTTCCGTTCAGATGCTATATCATTTCCAACTCCCGTCCCATTAGAAGGCATACCGTCTTCCCCATGACGAAAATAATATCCCGGGACAAGCTTCTCAAATGATGATAATTCTCTTTCATAAACATGATTATATACAACATCTATAATCACTCGAATACCGTGATCATGAAACGTTTCAATTAGTTGTTTACACTCTACTATCCTGTTATATGGATCAGAAAGGTTTGTAACATAAAATCCTGTTGGTATATTGTAATATAACGGATTGTAGCCCCAATTATATGCGGAAGCAGGATTCACTTCATCTATACCACCAAAACAATGTAAAGGTAATAGTTCAACATGTGTAACGCCTAAATCTTTTATATGAGACAATCCTGTTAATGTCCCATTTCGCCCTACTGTCTCCTCTTCCATTAGCCCTTTATATGTTCCTTTCTTATTCACCCCACTGTTTGGGTGAATAGTAGCGTCACGAATATGCAGTTCATACAATATGGCATCTGTCATTGACTGTAATGGTGATAATTCTACTCGTTTTGTCACATTCGTTTTTTCCAAATCGATAACGACGCCGTATTTTCCATTTATCGTCGCAGACTTTGCATAAGGGTCAACCGCTTCGTTCCATATTAAATTAATACAAACAAGGAATGTATATCGTGCTCCATCATGATCACCTTGTAATGTATGAATCCACACTCCGTTTTCTTCTCTGTACATTTCATAATCAATATATTCTTTATCACTTTTATAAATCCGTACTTTCGCAAGCCTTGCAGTCGGAGCCCATACTTTAAATATTGTTTCTTCTTTTGTATACACAGCACCTAAGTCGGTACCTTCGTAATAATATTTTTCATCGAAAACTACTGTTCGAATCACAGCGCCTATTTGTAAATCTGTTTCTTCATTCCGTTCATCCCGTACTGTATAATACTTCCCCACATCTATCGGCTCTTCTATAAAACATTCATACTTCGTTGCATCTGGAAGAGCAATAGTATGAACAATCGGTAACTCTTTCACATTGCTTCCTTCTTGTAAACGAAATGTCCGGCTTGTTCCATACGCATGCGGGAGCAAAATTGTAATTTTATTCATTTCATCTAAATAGGCATCAAATGGACGTTTTACTTTCAACATAAAAAATCACCATCATTCTTAAAGTTAAAATGAAACGAGCTGCAAATGATAAGGGTTTTCTTATCAGCGAAGCTCTATACAGTAACACATTATTCCCTATAGTATATTCACCTGTATAAAAAACGTTTTCATACATTCTATTTTTGTAGTTTTATTTCAGTAATCGATTTATACTTCGGTGTTTCCTTAACGTGAGATTCATACAAAGTAATCGTATCTGCTTGAAATGATGTTACAGGTAACTCTTTTACATTTGTCAGATCAAACACTTTTTCTCCTACCCATTTACGCGCAACAGTAATATGTGGATGATAAGGACGTGTATCTAGAGAGAAGCCATTTTCTTCACAAATTGTATGCACTTGCTTTTGTAAAGTAAACAAATCTTGATTATCACTTATCCCCGCCCAAAATATACGCGGCTGGTCCACCTGTCCGAATGTAGAAAGTCCTTGTAACGTGAACGATAATTCCGTTTTTTCTGTAAGTGTTTGTAATCCATTCTTTATTCCTTCTAACTGTTCCTCTGTCGCACTTCCTAAAAATGAAAGGGTAATATGATAGTCTTCTTCATGTACCCACGAGCGAAATGGTAATTCATCCTTCATTTCCTCTTTATAATTAGAAAGAATTTCTTTTATATGACGTGGTAAAGTTACTGCGACAAAATAATGCGGCACCATCTACATCGTCTCCTTTATGTTATTGTTGCTTTTCTTCCTTATCTCATTCAGCTAAAAAGAATCCGCCCTCTAAAGTAGAGAGCGGTCATTATTTAAATATCTTTTATTTCGCTAATTCATGAATTGCTTGAGCGTAAATCGCTGTCGCTTTTAATAAATCTTCAATTTCAATGTACTCGTCTTTTTGATGCGCAAGTTCTTCTTTTCCTGGGAATAACGGGCCAAATGCAACGCCAGCTTTCAATGAACGAGCATAAGTACCACCGCCAATTGCTAACAATTCAGCTTTTTCACCAGTTTGTTCTTCATATACACGTTGTAAAGTACGAATTAACATATGATCTTTGTCAACGTGATGCGGGCGAGAGTTAGAATAATCCGCTACTTCAAATCCATGAGTACCAACATATTCTTTTAACTTTGCAATCGTTTCTTCAAAGTTAGTTGTAACTGGATAGCGTACATTTAATCCTAAATTACCACCGTTTTCTTGCGAGTAAGACAGGCGACCAACATTCACTGTTAACGGCCCGCTAATATCGTCTTTATAAGAAATACCAGCTTTTTCTCCCATAATATCACCTGTAAATGTTTCTGTTACAAACGAGGCAAATGAAGCCCCTTTTCCATCAAGAGAAACTTTCGTTAAGAAGTTTACCAATAATAAACCTGCATTTTCTCCCTTTTCCGGAGTAGATCCGTGAGCTGAAATCCCTTTGATTTGCAACGTCACCGTCTTTCCTTCTACAATTGCTTTACCTATTTTTTTAGCAGTTTGTAAATACTCTTCATATGCTACTGTAAGTGTATTTACATCTTCTCCTGTAATAACTGCTTCTGCAAAATCAGGAACCATATTTAAACGACGACCTGACTCAAATGAAATAAGCTTAAATGTGCCTTCTTTCTCTTCGCCACCACTTTGCACAACTTGTATGTCAGAAATTCCTTTTTCCGCATTAATAATCGGAAAATCTGCATCCGGCGCAAAACCGATTGTTGGCATTTCTTCATTTTTAAAATAATGATCTACACACTTCCAATTACTTTCCTCATCTGTTCCTAAAATCATACGAACACGTTTTGAAAGAGGTAAGCCCAATTCTTTAACGATTTTCATCGCATAATAAGCTGCCATCGTCGGCCCTTTATCATCAATTGCACCGCGTGCAAAAATCTTCCCGTCGCGAATATCCGCACTATACGCAGGAGTTGTCCAGCCATCTCCTTCTGGTACAACATCAACGTGACAAAGAATACCTACTAATTCTTCTCCTTGTCCCATTTCAAGATGACCTGCATATCCTTCTAAATTTTTAGAACAGAAACCTTCTGCTTCTCCTTTATGTAACATGAAAGATAAGGCTTTTTCTACACCTTCACCAAATGGTGCGCCCTCTTTCGCAGATTCTTCTTCCCATACACTTTTAATTTGTAAAAATTTTTGTGTATCACGAATTAAATCATCTTTTCGTTTTGTAACTTCTTCTGTCCAATTAATCGTCGACATCACGCATCCATCCTTCACTATATTGTCTCTTTCATCATAGCAAACGAAAATCTCTTATGCCATACATGAAAACCTAATAACGGACAATTGTAATATTTCAGATATTTCTTATTAGTTTTTCTTTTATTTTTTAAAAAAAATTTGCAGGAATTTGGCGTTTTACGTAGAAATTTATGAGTTAGTTGACTGACCAGACATACAATGTCAACTACCAATATTTTTCTATATGAATATTTGTTAAACTTTTGTAAAATTTAAGTAAGTTAAAGCATGAATTTTATCATGTAGAGTACAATGGTAGTAACGACCTTCTTTCCTGAATGGGGTCAAAAAAACTAGTAGAGGAGCGGTTTTCTCTTGAAACCTACAACTACTCGTATGCTAACACGCATTAAATCGATTTATATGTACATCAATGAAAACGGTACGGTAACAACGAAAGACCTTGTAGATGAGTTCGGGATCACACCGCGAACAATACAACGTGATCTAAATGTGTTGCAGTTTAATGAACTCGTGTATAGCCCTTGCCGCGGCAAGTGGACAACGACAGGAAAGAAAGTGAGAATGACCTCATAATAAAAAATAATTGTATGTAAATAAATACATACCCCTTTCTAACTCATTAGAAAGGGGTCTTTTCTATGCTCTGAAATTGGCGTTACTTTTCGTTATCTACTTGATACGTCTTTAACATTTCTACTTCTTCATCTGTTAATTCACGATATTGCCCAAGTTCTAACTCTTCATCTAACATTAAAGGTCCCATCTCTGTTCTCTTTAAATAAACTACTTTTTTCCCTACCGCTTCAAACATACGCTTCACTTGATGGAATTTTCCTTCTGTAATAACGAGTTCAATCTCAGAAATATCATCACTTTTTAAAATTGTAAGTTCGCCTGGCTTCGTTTCATAGCCATCTTCTAAAATAACACCTTTAGCGAATTCTATTACATCCTCTTCCGTTACAACGCCTGAAATGTGTGCATAATATTTTTTCGGCACATGCTTTTTCGGAGATAATAGTTGATGCGTTAACTTCCCATCATTTGTGATTAATAAGAAACCTTCTGTATCAATATCGAGCCTTCCAACAGGGAATGGATCGAAAATCGCATCTTCTAATTCTAATAAATCTATTACTGTTTCGTGGTTATCATCTTCTGTCGCTGAAATAACACCTTGTGGTTTATGCATCATTAAATAAACAAACTCTTTATATTCCACAACTTCACCGTGAATCATAACCTCTTGCTCTTCTACATTCACATGAAACTTCGCATCTTTCACTGGCGTTCCATCAATCTTCACAACGCCGTCTTTCAGTAATTTCTTTACTTCTTTTCTACTTCCGTGTCCCATATTCGCTAATAATTTATCTAATCTCATGTTCTTCACCTTCTTTATTTATCATAGAAAAGGGGACGTATTTACGCCCCTTTTGATTTCAACTTTATTTTGAATCTACTACCAAGTTTACGCTGGATTTTCTCTAAAGCTTCTCCGCCAAATACTCTTTCTAGTACTCCTGTGCGAATCGCCACCAATCCGTAAACAAGACCACCAATACCTGCACAAATCGCAACTGTAATAAGAGCACCAATACGGCCATCAGGCGAAATCATGAAGGATAGAAGCCATTGTGATAGTTTTACAGCAATAACCATTACAAGTGTTAAGACTGCAATTTGGAATGTTCTCTTATATACAACACCAAATGAATAGTGTGCGTGTTTTTTAATTTGTCTATTCGTATACCATACGGAAGCTAAGAAGCCGACTGCAGTAGCCAAAATCGCCCCAACTGTACCGAAATAACGAATAAAGATTACGTTACATGCAAATTTCAAAATAACACCCATCACAAGCGCAACAATCGCATGTTTCTGCTGGTTAATCCCTTGCAGAATTGCTGCTGTTACTGTGAATAAAGCGAATAACAATGCAACTGGCGCATACCACATTAATACTTGTCCACCTAGTGGGTCTGAATCGTAGAAAGCAGTGTAAATCGGATATGCAAGTGTAGAAATACCGACAACTGCTGGCAATGTTAAAAACATATTCGCCTGGAATGTTTGTGTAATTTGTAATTTCAAATAACGGTATTGCTTTTCAGTAAACGACTTTGTAATCGCTGGCACGAGCGTTAAACTAAACGCTGTTGCAAGTGATACTGGAATCATAATTAATTTATGCGTCCACATCGTGAAAATACCGAGTGCTCGCTCTGCGATATCTCCTTGACCAATCGCCTGCATAATAGAGTTAAATGTCAATGTATCAATTTGTTGATATAATGGAATTGTTAATCCAATTACAACGTAAGGGATTGCATATGCAAACAACTCTTTAAACAATTGAGCGGTACTTACCGTCGATTCTGGTACAGTTTGCTCAATTAAATATTGATCCAAATATTTTTTACGTTTTAACCAGTACCAAATTAATACGCCAAGTGCTCCAACTGCTGAAACGAACGCAGCGAATGTCGCAACCCCAACTGCCGTTGCTACTGTACCACCAAGTACTTTAATAACGATGAAACTACCCGCTAATAAAAAGACGATACGAATAATTTGCTCAATAATTTGTGAAACCGTAGTCGGTCCCATCGATTGGTGGCCTTGGAAATAACCACGAATCAAACTTGCTGCCGGCACAACAATAAGCGCAAAACTTACGAGGCGAATAATCGTCGTAACTTCTTCTATCTTATTTTGTAAACTTTGTTTACCAAGCATTGCTTCTGCAAATAATGGTGCGGTCATGTACAGTACTAAGAAGGAAAGAACTCCTGTTACTATCATCATAACCATTCCCGAGCGGAACATTCTCCGGCTCGTTTTATAATCTCCAAGGGCATTATATTTGGAAACAAACTTAGAAACAGCAAGCGGCACTCCTGCCGTTGCGATACTTAAAAATATCGTATATGGAATGTATCCATATGTATAGAGCGTTCCGCCTTCTGTGCCTACTAATGCATGAAACGGAAAAACGTAAATCATGCCTAAGAACTTTACTAAAAATGTCCCTAACGTAACAATAAGCGTTCCGCGCAGAAATTTTGAATCGGACATACAAAAATCCTCCTACATCTACATAAAGTGAAACTATAATTAGTTGAACTAATCGGGCTTTTACGGGCAGTTTATCTCCCACCTAACTTCTTTGCTCTAGCCGAATTTTGAGGTGGGAGTTTTACTGCCCGTTAATGCGGGATAAAGTGAAACTATAATTAGTGGGAGACCCCCCTCCTACTAATCATTCGAGCATTTACGGACCTTTTTAACTCCCTCTTTACTTCTCATAAATCTTAAGATAGTAGTCTTATTGCCCATAAATAGCAGGATAATGCTGAACTCTAACTTTTGTATTGTACCACAATTCTCCTCTTAAGCAGTACTTCACTCTATTTTTCTTTTAAGGGAAAACATGCTATTCTTTTAGGCAGGAAATGTAGAAAATGAGGTCGATATATTATGCATTATGATGTTATTGTCATCGGCGGCGGTCCTTCAGGGCTAATGGCTGCAATCGGTGCTGCTGAAGAAGGCGCAAGCGTCTTACTTCTTGATAAAGGAAATAAACTAGGACGTAAACTTGCGATTTCTGGTGGTGGTCGTTGTAACGTAACAAACCGTCTACCACTTGATGAAATCGTTAAACATATACCTGGAAATGGTCGCTTCTTATACAGTGCTTTTTCTATTTTCAGTAATGAAGATATTATTACATTCTTCGAAAATCTCGGTGTACAACTGAAAGAAGAGGATCATGGCCGCATGTTCCCAGTATCAAATAAAGCGCAATCTGTTGTAGATGCACTGTTAACACGATTAAAAGACTTAGGTGTGAAAATACGTACGAATACGCCTGTCGAAACGATTGAGTATGAAAACGGTCAAACGAAGGCTGTTATTCTGCAAACAGGTGAAGTGTTAGAAACGAATCACGTCGTTATCGCTGTTGGCGGAAAATCTGTTCCTCAAACTGGTTCTACTGGAGACGGATACGCTTGGGCTGAAAAAGCTGGGCATACAATTACAGAACTTTTCCCAACAGAAGTACCAATTCTTTCAAACGAACCGTTTATTCGTGACCGCACATTACAAGGTCTTGCTTTACGAGATGTAAACTTAAGTGTATTAAACCCAAAAGGAAAAGTTATCATTTCTCATAAAATGGACATGCTTTTCACTCACTTCGGCCTATCTGGTCCTGCTGCTCTTCGCTGTAGCCAATTCGTTGTGAAAGCGATGAAAAAGTTTAAAACGAACACAGTGCACATGAGTATCGATGCATTGCCAGAAGAAAATAGTGAGCAACTGTTCCAGCGCATGCTGAAACAAATGAAAGAAGATCCGAAAAAAGGAATTAAAAACGTTTTAAAAGGCTATGTTCCTGAACGTTACTTCCTATTCTTATTAGAAAAAAATGAAATTGACGGTAGCGAACAAGCTGGACAAGTTTCTCATGAGAAGATTCGCGCACTTGTGAAAGACTTTAAAGAATTTACCGTCCATGTAAATGGTACGCAGTCAATTGAAAAAGCATTCGTTACTGGCGGAGGGGTATCCGTTAAAGAAATTAACCCGAAAGAAATGGCTTCGAAATTCACGAATGGTTTATACTTCTGCGGAGAAGTTCTTGATATTCACGGTTATACTGGCGGCTATAACATTACATCTGCCCTTGTTACTGGCCGAATTGCCGGAACAACAGCAGGACAAAATGCGAAAATGCAATACTAAAAAAAGAAACAGGGACTCCTGTTTCTTTTTTTAGTATGTTGAAATAGCAAAGCAGTACACGAAATTATATTGGCGATACTTTAAATATATCGACCGTTTCTTCAAAAATATCCCTTCCTCCTAACTTCCCATTGCTTTTTTGTTGCTTTATATACCTTAGTACCTTTATATTTTATATTGTTGAATATTCGAAAAAGGGTAAGGGGAAAACAAATGAGAAAAAAAGTCATGATGTCTTTAATGCTAATGACGTTTCTTTCTGCTGTAGAAGGAACGATTGTTAGTACAGCGATCCCTCGTATAACGAGTGATTTGTCAGGTGTCGAACTTGTTAGTTGGGTATATGCAATCTATATGCTTGCAACAGCTGTTTCGACTCCAATATACGGAAAGCTAGCTGATTTATTCGGCCGTAAAAAAGTTCTGCTCATCGGAGCAACAATCTTCTTAATCGGTTCTGCACTTTGCGGAGTCGTTACATCAATGGAACAATTAATCTTCTTCCGTGCTCTTCAAGGTATAGGGGCTGGTGCTGTTATGCCGATCACAATGACGATTATTGGAGACCTATATAGCGAAGCGAAAGACCGCGCGAAAGCACAAGGCTGGATGAGTGCAGTTTGGGGTGTATCTGGTGTTATTGGGCCGTTAGTAGGTGGATTTTTAGTTGATTCTCTTTCTTGGCGCTATATTTTCTTCTTAAACGTTCCTTTTGGAATTATCGCTTGCTTAATGTTTGCCACTTCTTATAAGGAATCTGTTAAGTCCGCCGCTAAGCAACATATCGACTATCTTGGTGCGACAGTTTTCTCATTAAGTACAATTGCTTTACTATACGCATTATTAACAGGTAGCAGTAAGCAAAACTGGGGAGACATTTCAATTATCGGCCTATTAATCTTTGCCGCTGTTTCATTCATTATTTTCTTATACATCGAGAAAAAGTCTCCGGAACCATTAATTCCGCTAGCACTTTTCTCTAACCGTACATTATCTACAATAAACATACTAACACTTATTGCTGGCGCAATGATTATTAGTATTACAGTGTATCTTCCAATTTGGAGCCAAGGTGTTTTAGGAAAAAATGCGACAGAGGCTGGACTCATTTTAATGCCGATTCCTGTTATGTGGACATTCGGTGCGATGTTCTCCGGTAACTTAGTTGGCAAGTTACAAACGAAACAAATTATTTTACTTGGAGCTAGCATTTTATCAGTTGCTACTTTCTTATTATTTACATTATCAACAGATTCACCATCATTCCTTATTTATGTTGCAGTCGGATTATTCGGCTTAGGAATGGGGCTTGTTACACCAATTTACATGGTAACAATTCAAGCAGCTGTACCGGCCCATACGCGCGGAACGGCAGTTGGTTTAAATACATTTATTAATACATTTAGTCAAACACTAGGTGCTGCAATCTTCGGAACGATCTTCAATACGATGATTCATGCACGTGGCATTAAAAACCTTGATCTTGTTTCTTCTGGCGGACATGGAGGGGCTACAGCAAACGTAGCAACCGAGTCACAATCCGCATTAGCATCAAGTGTACACGTCATTTATATGAGCACTTTCGTATTAGCGGTATTCACATTAATTATCGCTTGGATCCTATTAAAGCCAGCTAAACAAACAAGTGAACAATAAAAAAGGATGACCATTTTGGTCATCCTTTTTGCATAAAATCTACTCTTCATTCTCCACAATATGTTTAAGCACGGACAATTTATTATCCCAAAATCGTTCATAGTACGAGAGCCACTGCTGTAATTCCTCTAATGGTTCTGGGTGCAAACGATATATCTTCTCTCTTCCACTCTTTCTTCCACTCACTAAATTCGCTTCTGAAAGAATATGAAGGTGCTTTACAACTGCAGTACGGCTCATCGGAAAATGATCCGTTATTTTTGAAATTGGTAACTCTTTATCACTTAATAACCGTAACACTTCTCGGCGGGTTGGATCAGCAATTGCTTGAAATACATCATATTTCGCTGCTGACGAGGACACTTAACCTTCGACAACCTTTTTCAGTTTTTCATTTACAATCGCTATCCAGCCACCATTCATTCTATCGCGAATAATAGAGCTCTTCGCATTCGCTTTCGGAAGGATTTCATCAGGATGTTTCCAGCCGCCGTGAATTAACGTAAATTCTGTTTTATTATCTCCTAGGTCTTTCAAATTAAATGAAACAACCCAGCCATCTGTGTCCCATGAGAAAGATAAATAATTCGGCTCATCAATCTCTAACACTTTACATGGTGATGGTCCGAAAGGTGATTGCACATGAAACTCATGTCCTACCGCCAAGTCGAAATCATTTGGCATAAACCATGACGCAATTCCTTCTGCAGTCGATACTACATTCCATACTTTTTGAATAGGCGCGTTAAAAACGATTGTTTGTTTAATATCATTTAATGTATTTTGTTGTTCCATTTTATTTCTCCTTTATTCGGCATTAAAATATAACACCTTTTAGTTTCACATTAACAATATAACACCTTTTGGTTTCATGTCAAGAAAGACTCTTTTTCACTGTTGAGAAATTCTCAACATTTTTTCAACAGGACAAACACCCTCTCACCATTCCTTCATAATATACTCACAAAGGCAATGAAAAATAGAAAATTCCCTCAATATGAAACTCTATCACTCCTATTGAGAGAAGCGCCTAACTTATCTCATCTGTACTTCGCCTCTCCTCCTCCCCTCGGGGACAATACGCGAGATATGTAAAAATCAGAAGGAGTATGCCCGCCATTTGGGTAGGTAGTTATTTCTCTTCTCCTCAACATTTCCTTAGGAGCGAAATGACTACCTCCCCACTTTTTTAAACAAAATAAAAAGGAGATGAAAGCTATGTTCTATTGCATTAACTGTTCTGAAATTCACCATGAAAAACACCCGAATGATAAAGTTTTCAAAAACGGTTTTTATATTGATCCATTTTTAGGTGATCGTTATCACCTCGGTATGTGCACTGATGCTCAGGAGCACGAAGCAGGAAAAGTTCTTTTAACGGAAAAGAAAATCGGCGCAACACAATCTATTATGAGTATTTTACCGACACATGTTGTCCCAACGTAAAGCATAAAAAAGAGCTGGCTCCCCAGCTCTTTTTTATGTTTTATAAACAATCATCGCTGAAAAACAATAAATTTGATTTTCATCATCGTTAATTGAAACACCAACTTGATACTTTATATCTACAAAATTTCCATCATCAATTTTTTTCAAAAATACATTTACAGCGTCTTCTAAGTCTTTTTCATGACTTTCATCAAACACTTTCACACGAATCATGTTAACACCATCCTAGATCGCAGCCCTCCGCCGCTTGTTTATTGCCACGGTGCGTATCTATGATGCGATAAAACTTTCCATCTTCATATATATATCCGTCTTCTAACACATATTGTTTATCTTCAGTATAGACATAAAACTTACCTATCATAAACTTACTCGTATATAATTCCAAATAATCTTGCCTAAATTTGGCTACAACTTTATTTGTAATATCAATTCTAATTGTGCGCCCCACCTTCTCTCCCTCCCTTGCAAAGAACGGATTTAGGTATATTGTATTAGCGATTTTATATTTTATGCTTAAAAATAAGTGGATATGCCCTCTTTCTGCGCCTGTACTATTTTTCTAAAAAAATCCCCCCTATTTATTCAACTTATAAGAGCAAAAAAACAAACAAAAAAACGACTTTTATATATTGACTACAGCATATCAGATGTGATATTATATAAAATTTTACATTTTTATCCTAGTATGTTATCATTAAAAGTAGTTACCACATACGGAGGTGGATGATTTGTTTCAAATTGGTGATAAAATCGTTTATCCAATGCACGGTGCAGGAATCATCGAAGCAATTGAAGAGAAAGAAATATTAGGCACTACGCGTCAATATTGTGTTATACGCATCATTAGTAAAGATATGCAAGTAATGCTTCCGATGAATCAATTACAAAAATCAGGTATACGTTATATCGTCGATAAAGGTACGTTAGATGGTATACTTCTTGAATTTCATCATGGGGAATCAGACCCCTCACTCTCTTGGAAACAAAGATATACAATGAATATGGAAAAAATGAAGAACGGCAATCTTCAAGATAGTGCAGAAGTTGTTCGTGATTTACTTCGTCGCAATAAAGAAAGAGCATTAAATGCGAGCGAAAAACAAATGCTAGATAATGCGCGTAAAATGGTTATTAGTGAAGTTGCGCTCGTACAGAATGTTTCAGAACATCAAGCAACAGAATTTCTTCAAGAGACAATCAATCATTAATTTTAAAAATAGCCGACCGCTATTTTTTTTTGCGTAAAAAAGGCCAAAGAGTTAAATCTCTTTGGCCTTTCATATTACCCACGCCCCGCTTGAAACGATGGGTATAGAGTCATTCCACCATCTGCAAATAACGTAATTCCAGTTACGTAACTTGCCTCTGCTGAAGCAAGCCACGTTGCTACTGCTGCGATTTCTTCAGGTTTTCCAATGTACCCCATTGGAATCATACTTTCTACGTCGTCACGTTTTTTCGGGTCAGCAAATTTTTCAGCATTAATTGGCGTATTAATTGCACCAGGACCAATATTATTTACCCGAATACCTTTTGGTGCATATTCTAACGCTAACGTTTCTGTCATAAGCTTAATCCCTCCCTTACTAGCCGCATAATGCACAAATAATGGCCACGGGATTTTCTCATGAACACTAGACATATTAATAACCGAACCTTTAATATCGTGTTCCACAAAATATTTAATCGCTTCACGACTTCCTAAAAAAGCACCTGTTAAATTTGTATGAATTACTTTATTCCAATCCTCTAACGGCATTTCATGCGACGGTACCGCGTTTTCTATCCCTGCATTATTAATCATAACGTCGAGCGTACCAAACTCTTTCACAGCAGATTGAATGAGATTCACAACATCTGCCTCGACCGTCACATCACCTTTTACAGCAATCGCTTCTCCACCTACCTTTTTTATTTCTTCTAATACATCGTTCGCTTCTGACTCTCTTGAGCGATAGTTAATAACAACTTTCGCCTTCTCTTTAGCAAATCTTACTCCCATGGCTCTTCCAAGACCAGTTGCTGATCCTGTAATAACGACGACTTTCCCTTCTAAATCACTATACATTTTAATACCTCCTTAACTTTTCGCAATCCCCAGCATAATTCCAGCTGCAATGATAAAAACGATACCAATAACAATCCCAATTAATTGACGCTTCGTTTTCCTTTCACCTAATATAAAGATCCCGCCAAGCGTCGAAATAATAATTCCCATTTGTGAAAGGGAAAAACTTGTTGCGACCCCAACTCTTGGCTGCGAAATGAATAAAAACATATTTCCAGCTGCCCAAATCAATCCTGGAAGAATATTTCGAATCGCATATTTATTGAATGGATGATGTTTAAATGTGAGTAAAATCCCGCCTAATACCATACCGACCGCTTGTGGTAATAAAGCCGACCAACCGTTCACGTTAAATAACCGGATAACTACTACGTAAACTAAATAACCGACTGTTGAAATTAATAAAATAATAATTCCTTTTTTAAGATTTCCTGCTTGCTCTGCATTCTTTTCTTCTTTACTTTGAAGCGATGTTAAAATAACCCCGATAATAATACAAACGAGCGCCAAAACTCCAAGAACGATCGATATCGTCGTTGACCATTCATGAAACACGATAACCCCAAATAATGTTGTCGCGACTAATTGCAGCCCTGTTGAAATCGGCATCGTTCTAGAAACACCCATTAAATCAATACTTTTTAATTGATTCGCTTGACCAAGTGCCCAAAATAAGCCAGATACAATTCCAACTCCAATAACGGTCGGAGTTAATACCGGCTTCATAAAAATATAAACGACAATTGAGAAGATAAGTGCACCGAACGTTGTACCGAGCGTTTGACTATACGGTCCCCCGCCCAGTTTCACGTTAAATAGCACAATACTCCCCCAAAATATAGCTGGTAAAATCGCTAAAAGTATATCCATCGCTCATTACCTTTCTCTACAAAATGTCATAGGTTATCGCTCTAAATCATTAGAGTGAGCTTTTATTTTTTCGTTTTTTCGTGCACAAATCTTTTCTACAATAGCACCAGAAACATTCTTTTCTCGCTCCACTTTCTTTATCTTTATGTGATCTAAATTGTCTTCCAAAGTAAGTTTAACTTTATCATTCGGCGGATTATGTGCCCCTTGAAATGTAAGAAATTGTATCGTAACTTCAAACCTAGGAACAAACTCATCTTTCTTGCCTAGACGCTTTATATTTGTAACTGAGTCACATTCATATTGATCTTCTGTCACTTGCCTTATAACCGAGTAATATCGATTCAGTAACGCACTTTCTAAAAGCTGTTCCGTCGATTCTTTTGCCAAAGAATTGCTTGGAGAAAAGAAAAAAACAGAACATATCATTGCAATCATTACAAATATCTTTTTCATAACTTCCTCCTTTTCCTATAAGATAGTGTTCTCCAAAATGCCATAAAAAAACGACTTTCCCTATTTAGGAAAGTCGTTTTTCATAGCATAAATCCAATATTAACCACCACTCACTGGTGGTATTAGTGCAACTACATCACCAGTGTGTATCGTGTCATCTTCATTTGCGTACTCTTCATTAATAGCAACCATAATTGGCGCTGACACTGGTACATTATATTCTTTCGCAACAATATCTTTTAACTCTGCAACAGTAATATTTTCTTTCTCTATTTGTAATTCACTCGTTCCTGCTTCTTCTTGCAAGTTCGCAAATAACAATACTCGAATCATATTTATAACTCCTTCCCAGGCTCTCCTGCTGGATATGGTGTTTTTTCTAATTGGTCACCAATCCATGAGTCACCATCTTCCCAAAACTCCTTTTTCCAGATTGGAACAATTTGCTTAATACGCTCCATAATATATTCATTCGCTTCATAAGCCTCTTTGCGATGAGGCGTTGATACAGCAACAACAACCGCTATATCAGAAATTTGCAGCGTGCCGATGCGATGCGTAATCGCAACATGTGTACCGGGCCACTTCTCCTTCACTTCTGACCCAATTTTCTGTAGCATCTTTTCTGCCATCGTCTTATAAGCTACATACTCTAAGTATAGTGTACGACGCCCTTTCGTAAACTCCCTAACTGTCCCGATAAATGTTGTAACAGCACCACATTCACGGCGAACTACTTTCTTTGTCACCTCTTCAATCGAGATTTCTGTATCAATTACTTCATAATACGTATTTATCATTTTGCACCCCTAGCCGTTTGTAAAAACCAGTCTATATACAATTTTTCTTCTGTTATATGAAATACTTTATATTCTTCTCGTACATTTGACGAAGCATCATACCACGTAATAACTGCCGCTATATTTTCTACTTTATGTAAAAGTTCAGCGTCTTCCGCAGAACGAAGTAACACTACTTTCGGATAGTTCTCAGCTTTATAGCCCTCTATTAAAATCGTATCTACTTCAAAAAATTCGTACAAGCGGATAATTTCTTGCAAGGACCATTCATCTCGCAAAGAGGACAAAGATAGTAATCCAGCACCTTCTACACTACTTACTACAGCACCAGCTTTTCGGTGTCTTTCACTATCTTTTTGCGCTACTTCAGGAAAGCCCCCGTGACCATGATGTTTAATTGTAGCAACCTTCATTTCTCTTTCAGCTAATGCATGTACCATCTTCTCTACAAGTGTTGTTTTCCCGCTATTTTGATACCCTACTATTTGTAAGATTGAAGAGGCTTTGCCCACGGCCAATCACTTCCCTCAGAGCATTCTAACAATAATACAGATACTTTCATTCCTACTTCAAATCCTCTCGTCCCTCCAGGCAGCACGATAAAAGCATTTGCATCCGCAAGTGAAGAGACTGCACTCGATTTATCTAAACCGACTGGCATCGCTTGTAGTGCCCCATTAACAATACTCGCTTTTGCTCTTACAAAACGAGTAAACGGATTTGGTTTCGGGAAATCTTTTTGTAAAATAGCATCAGTTCTATATACGTGAGGCTCCTTCACATGCAAATACGTTTTCATAATTGGATGCACAAATAATTCGAAACCTACATAACAAGCTGATGGATTACCTGATAAACCAAAGAGTAGCTTTCCATCAACTTCAGCTACTGTCGTTACACTCCCCGGTCTCATCGCTATTTTATTAAAGAGTACATTCGCCTGTAACCTTTCATAAATAGCTGGCAAATAGTCGTAATCCCCTACTGAAACACCGCCCGTTGTAATTAAAATATCAACCTCATCCATCGCTGATTTAACAGCTGTAAAACATGCATCTAACTCATCGGCAAGTTGCCCACAGTAACGCACTTTCCCGCCAGCTTTCATAATTTGAGCAGCAATCATGTAAGAGTTACTATTTCTAATTTTTCCTGGCTCTAACGCCTCATGCACTTCTAGTAATTCACTTCCTGTCGTTACAATACCGACAACAGGCTGTTTTACAACTTTCACAGTGCTATATCCAAACGTCGCTAATAATGCGGCAACACCTGGATTGATTACAACACCTTTCTTAACGAGAACTTGATTTTGTTTTATATCTTCTCCTTTAAATGACACATTGTCACCGTTTTGGAAAGGACGTTTTAACTTCATATATGTACTTTCGTTCCTCTCGAATCCTTCCGTCAGTTCTAGCATTACGACTGCATTGCAATCTTCTGGAATAGCTGCTCCTGTCATAATACGAACCGCCTGAAAAGCCCCTACTTCTTCTGTAAAAACAGATCCTGCTCCGATCTCTCCTATTACTTCAAATTCAATCGGCTGCTCTTGACTCGCTTCCTTCGTGTCTTCTGCTCGAATTGCGAAACCATCGTAAGGAGAACGATCAAAGTGAGGAACATCGTGATCTGAGACAACATCCTCTCCAAGAATCCTCCCATAACTTTCTGTAATAGAAACTTCTTCTACTTCACCATGCTTAGCATATTTCATAACCCGCTCTACAGCCTCAGCAACTTGAATCGGGATTCGTTTTTCTACCATTGTTTCTCACCTCATATTTGCAAAATATCTAATCTCGATTACACTTTATATATTAAATCGCAATTACTTCAAGGAGGAATTCCATGTCTTCATTCACACATTTCAACGACCAAGGGCGCGCTAAAATGGTTGATATAAGTGACAAAAAAATAACCGTTCGAACAGCAATAGCATGCTCTAGCATTCTCGTTACAAAAGAAATTTTTGATAAAATCTCACGCAACGAAATTGGTAAAGGTGACGTATTAGCCGTCGCACAAATCGCAGGTATTATGGCTGCAAAACGTACTTCTGATATTATCCCAATGTGCCATCCTTTATTATTAAAAGGTGTTGATGTCTCTTTCGATTGGAAACAGTCAGAAGAACAATATCGGCTACTTATTGAAGTAAAAGTTAAAACAGAAGGTAGTACCGGCGTTGAGATGGAAGCTTTAACAGCTGCTTCCGCTACCGCTCTTACTGTATATGACATGTGTAAAGCCGTTGATAAGGGTATGATTATTGGCGAAACGTACTTACTTGAAAAAACGGGCGGAAAAAATGGAGATTATATTAGAAATTCTTAATCCTACCTTTTCCATTTGAACCTAAAGGATTCCCCTTTAGGTTCAACCTATATATCTTGCATATAGTCGTTTCGCAACATTCATATCATTCGTACCATGAATAAACGCCCTGCCATCTGTAAATAAAACAAAACGATATTCTTCCACTGGAAATGATAATAAATACGGCGTTGCTTTTACATCCACACTTTTTTGTAAGCGCTTTTTAATTTCTTCTAAATTAAAACCCTGACGCACACCTGGACGGATTTGAACTGTATTTCGCCCACATAATACTTCTGTTTTCGTTTGTGCTTCAAATGTTAAACTCGGATATGTACGTAACTTTCCACAAGATAAACATGTATCCTTTTTCTGTCTATTCACTTTAAATGCCATCTGCTGATTATTCCAAAGATCAAATGATAGCATCGTTTCACGAAGTGCCTCAAAATCTTCTACTAATATTTTCAAGGCTTCCGTTATTTGATGTGCAACTACTAATTGCACTGCTGGCTGTATAATACCGGCCGTATCACATGTCGCTCCGCTCGCTGGATGCTCCATTAAACATCGAAAACACGGCGTTTTTCCTGGCAAGATTGTATAAGTTACTCCGTAGCTTCCAACGCATCCTCCGTATATCCATGGAACGTTATACATCTGCGATATATCATTAATAAGAAGGCGCGTTTCAAAATTATCTGTCGCATCTAATATTAAATCTACACCTTTAATTAATTCTTCCATTTCTTGCACCGTTACATCAGTCACAACCGGTACAATTTCTACTTCGGAATTAATTGCCTTTAAATGTTCTGCTGCCGCTATTGCTTTCGGTTTATAATGCTTTGCATCTTCTTCTGTATATAATTGTTGCCTTTGTAAATTACTCCATTCTACATAATCACGATCCGCAATTGTTATTTTTCCAACACCTGCTCTAACAATTGCTTCTGCATTCGCTGCTCCGAGTGCACCAGCACCGATAACGAGCACATGCTTCCCTCTTATTTTCCGTTGCCCTTCTTCCCCAACACCAGAAAATAACATTTGTCTTGAATATCGCTCTTGCATACGACATCCCCCTTTCTTATCCTCCTATATAAGACATTTCAATTTTCGGACGATTTTTCGCACTTTCTTCTGTCCGTTCATCCGAATACCTATCTTTTCTATTCACCCACACATCTTGTATAACGCTTAATAACTCATCATCCGAAAGATTTCCTCTAAGAAGTTTCCTTACATCTAATCCTTCTGTCGCAAATAAGCAAGTATAAAACTTTCCATCTGCTGAAATTCTCGCTCTCGTACAAGAGGAACAAAATGACTCAGAAACAGAAGTAATAAAACCGACTTCAACATTTGTTCCAACGTACTGATATCGCTTCGCAACTTCACCGAAATAATGCGCTTCAGCTGGCTCAAGCGGATACACTCTATGAATCATCTCGATCAATTCTCGCTTTGTAACCACTTGATCGAAATTCCATCCATTCGTACTACCAACATCCATAAACTCAATAAACCTAAGCGTGATTCCTTGCTCTTTAAAATACGCAGCCATTGGAAGTACTTGATGATCGTTCATCCCTTTTTTCACAACCATATTTACCTTTACTTCCAGCCCCGCCTCTTTCGCTGCTTTAATTCCCTTAATCACAGGTTTCGTATTAATATTTCGACCATTAATGTTCCTAAATATATCGTCATCTATTGCATCTAAACTAACATTTACTCTATGTAATCCAGCTTCTTTTAATGCCTTTGCTTGTTTCGTTAAATGAATAGCATTTGTCGTTAATCCTATATCTACTAATCCATCAATTTTCACGAGACGTGCAATAAGTTTTGTTAAATCTTTACGAAGCAGTGGTTCGCCACCAGTAATTCTAATTTTTCGTACACCGATGCTAACAAACACTTTTGCCAAACGCTCAATTTCATCAAACGTTAGTAAAAACTCATCTTTCAAAAAAGCATAATCAGGCCCAAATACTTCCGCTGGCATACAATATGTACATCTAAAATTGCAACGATCAATGACAGATATGCGTAAATCTTGAAGTGGGCGTCCAAAAAAGTCTTTAACCTTCTCCTGCATCGCCACCCTCCCTTTCTGCCAAATTTCTCTCTTTTCATTCTATTATAATATATTTTCGAACTGCGATGTTTTTGCTAAGGTGAATAAAGTGAAACTTTACTAACCAATTAGACTATCTACAAGTAACGAGATAAAAAAACCTTGAAACATAAAAGTTCCAAGGTTTTTTTGCTTATTAACTTAATCTAATAATAGTTAGAGTAGCTCCTGGCGTTGTTGTAGATAATGTAGCTATTGCAACTAATCCAAATAACTGCAGACTAATAGCAGCTCCAGCAGGCAAGTTAGCAATTATTGGTGCACTAAATGAACCAGTAGCCACTGCCGGGGAGTTTATCGTTCCCGCAAGCGGACTGCCATTTACAGTTATACGAGAACTTACAAGTAATCCTGCCGTTAAATTAATTGTATAGGCTATATAATAATTCCCTGCATTCGCAACTGTAAATACAGTATTTCCACCACTAACAGTTATTCCTGGTCCAATATTTTGATTGTTCGGTAATGGGATATTCGTACCACCTAATAAAACGGAAATAGCGGTTCCTGATGTATTATTCGCAAATGCATACGTTGCAGTTGTACTAACTCCAGTCACCCCGGTCGCTCCTGTCGCTCCCGTTGGACCTTGAATTCCTTGTGGGCCTTGTGGGCCTGTTGGACCCGTGTCCCCGGTTGGGCCTTGTGGACCTTGTAAACCTTGCACACCTTGCGGACCGGTTGGACCTATTTCTCCTTGCACACCTTGTATTCCGGTTGGGCCTTGTGGACCAGTCGGACCTTGCACCCCTTGTATCCCTTGAATTCCCTGTGGGCCTTGTGCTCCGGTTGCACCTGTTGCCCCTTGTATCCCTTGTGGTCCTTGACCTCCTTGGATTCCTTGAGGACCTGTTGGACCTTGGATTCCTTGCGGGCCTTGAATTCCTTGCGGACCTTGATCTCCCGTGGCTCCCGTTATACCTTGGATCCCTTGTGGACCTTGAACACCTTGCGAACCGGTTGGGCCTATGTCTCCTTGTACTCCTTGTATTCCTTGTGGACCCTGCAGCCCCGTTGCTCCGGTTGCACCAGTTACTCCAGTTGCTCCCGTATCTCCTACTCCTCCCGTTACACCTGTCGCTCCTGTCGGACCAGGTAGTCCACCGGATGGACCTGTCACTCCCGTCGGACCTGATGGACCTGTTGGGCCAGTCGGTCCGGCTGGGCCTCCTGATGGACCCGTTACACCTGATGGCCCCGTTACTCCAGTTGCTCCTGTAGTCCCTTCCCCTGTCGCCCCTGTTGTACCCGTATCTCCAGTTACTCCTGTCGGCCCTTGGATTCCTTGGATTCCTTGGATTCCTTGAATTCCTTGTGGGCCTTGCACCCCTTGCGCACCCGTCGGTCCTTGAACTCCCTGTGGACCCATTGGACCTGTTGGACCTATATCCCCTTGAGTACCTTGCACTCCTTGCGGGCCCTCTGGACCTGTTGCTCCTATATTCCCCTGAACACCTTGAACTCCAGTTGCTCCTTGTGCTCCGGTTGCTCCTGTTATACCTTGAATCCCTTGTATTCCCTGAATGCCTTGTGGACCTTCTGGACCTGTTACTCCTATTGGTCCTTGAATTCCTTGGATTCCTTGTGGGCCCTCTGGACCTGTTGCTCCAGCTGGTCCTGGCACTCCTTGTATTCCTTGCGGACCCTGAAGTCCTTCTGGGCCTGTTGGTCCTCTATCACCCATTGGCCCTTGAATTCCTTGGAATCCTTGTGAGCCTGTGTCCCCGGTTGGACCAGGTACCCCTTGAATTCCTTGTGGGCCTTGATCTCCTGTTGCTCCGGTTATACCTTGAGGTCCTATGGCCCCTTGTATACCTTGCGGACCTTGATCTCCTGTTGCACCCGTTATCCCTTGAATTCCCTGAACCCCTTGGATTCCTTGTTCACCAGTTACTCCTGTCGGACCAGGAATACCTTGAATACCTTGCGGACCTTCTGGACCCGTTGGTCCAATTGGCCCTTGAACCCCTTGGATTCCTTGCAGGCCCTGTGCTCCTGTTTCTCCTGTACTTCCACTCGGTCCACCTCCTGGCCCTGTCGCACCAGTTGCCCCAGTCGGACCTGGAGGTCCTCCAGATGGGCCGGTTATCCCTATTGGACCTGTTATTCCAGTCGGACCACTAATCCCCTGACCAGTCGCTCCGGTTGCTCCCGTATTTCCACTCGGTCCTTGTGGGCCTTGTATCCCTTGAGCTCCTTGTATTCCTTGTGAACCTGTTGCACCCGGTACCCCTTGCACTCCTTGAATTCCTTGAGGTCCCTCTGGCCCGGTAGCTCCAATCGGCCCCTGTAATCCCTGTATCCCCTGTATACCTTGTATACCTTGTGCCCCAGTCGCTCCGGTTGGACCAATTGGACCTTGTAACCCTTGCACTCCTTGAGGTCCTGTCGCTCCAGTTTCTCCCTGTGGTCCCCTTAATCCTTGTGGTCCCTGCTGTCCTTCTGGTCCTGTTGCACCCATTTGTCCAGCTGGTCCTTGAATACCTTGCACTCCTTGAGGTCCTGTCGGGCCCATCGCCCCCATCGGACCTTGAAATCCCCTTGGTCCTTGTGGGCCAGTCGGGCCTTGTGGACCGGTTGGACCAGTAATCCCAATGCCAGTAAATCCCGTTGGAACGGGGGGAAAAGTAGGTCCAATAAGATTCGGTGAAATTCTGAAATTAGAGTTTAATGAATTTTGTCTATCGCGCTCTTTCACACTTTCACCACCTACACACCATCTTTTTTACTTTAAACAAACCTCTTCTTCTTAATATGTATTTACAAAAACAATCTCAAAGACTATTTTTATTTTAAATAATAAAAACTCCCTTAATTCCTTAAGGGAGTCCAGCAACTGAATCCATATTATCTGTATTAGGGACAGCTTGCGATATACTCGACACATTTGTACCTTGCCCCATATTTGTTCCCGTTACAGTACCAGCAGGGGTACCTCGTGTATAGGTTGTCGTCACCGAATCTCCCGGTTGTAAACAAAGCTTCGTCTCCGTCCCTATTACTGTAACAACGTCAATCCAAGTGCACCCCATTGAACCACTATACGATTTCGAAGCAGTAAATGAAGTATCACTCAAATTATCCCCTGTAAATATATTCCCAGTATTATTAACGATAATAAATTCTTTAATACGTGCAGGCATACTTACACTCTACCTTTCCTTTATGCACCTAATGTACGTGTACTCGTCGCTAATGGCGGAAGAAACACTGATGTTCTAATCACAGCTTCTGGCTGTCGTTTCCCATTTAAAAAAACAGCCGCACTCGATCCTCCAGCACCAGCATATATTTTTGCCACAGCTAAAGGTGAGATATCATAACAGTCGCCAACATTAACAGCTCCTGTATTATTTATAATTTTTACTTTACGCATGTTAATTCCCATTTCGCCTCCCCCTTTTGTATACTGTATGCAAAAGAAAAAAACTTGAAACAGACTCGTTTCAAGTTTTTAACAATTAACTATTTCGTTTCACCTTCATATTGAAGCATACCGCCAACCATATTCACCGTTTTAAATCCTTGCTCATTTAAATAATGGCATACATTTTCACTACGCATTCCCGAACGGCAAATAAAGATATATTCATTCTCTTTCTCAAAGAAATCTACTTTATTTGGAATATCGCCCATTTTAATATGTACAGCTTCCGGAATTTTCCCTGCCGCAACTTCTTCATCTTCCCTTACATCTACTAAAAATAATGTTTCTCCATTTTCTAAACGCTCTTGCACTTCTTCTGTAGTAATTGTTTTTACTTCTGTCATATGTAGTTCCTCCTTATATACAATAAAACCTTCAGTTTCTTCTTTAAACAATCATTTCTCATCAATTTTAGCATGCGAAGGAAGGAACGCAAAGAATGGAACATTTATTTCTCAATTTCCCGGCAAAACTTATTCTTTACAAACATAACTGGCGCATTGTATCCTCAATATACTTGTTTGATGAAAGGAGCCAGTTAAAATGACACTTTTTCTTTTCATTATGGGCATCATTTTCTTAGTTTTTGCAGTTATTGCTCTTAGTATGAAAAATAATAAAAAGATAAAATCCCCTCAAGAAATGTCATTCTTATTTCTATTACTTAGTATAGCTTTCTTCGGTTTATCAGTCGCTTCATATATTTTCCGTCTGCAAATCATGTAAAAAAAGGTGCCTACTATAAATCATGCACCTTTCCACATTAATTATTTCCTACACAAAACTAGATACTTTCCGATTTAAAAACTCGTAAACTTTCTTTTCAAACAAATGAACATCTAATGCCCCAGCCATATGCCCATTTATACTTTCTATCTCATACACTTCTGCATATTTCCCCTGTTTTTGCAAAATGTCTACCATTTTATAATTATAACGAGGTGGCTGAAGTAAATCTTGTTTGCACGGAATCATGAGTACATTCGCTTCTATATTAGAAAGAGCCTCTTCTAAAGAAGAAAATCCATGCGCAATATCATGTAATAAGACTGCTTTCGCAGTGTACATCCACGAATTTGCATCTACTAAATCTATACTTTTGCACGTCACTTTATTAATCTCTTTCTCAAATGATGTTAATGCAGAAAATTCCTGATAAGGTGCCATTTCTATACTGTTCCGCGGGAATGCCATTTCATAAAAATGTTCATCAAACGCATTCATAAACATCATTCGATTTGCTAAATGAAGACCCTTCGTTGGCTGCTCTTCTCCATACTTTCCACCTTTCCAGTTTGGATCAAGCTGAATTGCTTCAATCGCATTTTGCGCTACATTTCCCGACGTTATAATTGGATTTTGTGGATTCGTAATAACTCCAATCACTCGCTCTACCATATGAGGATAGTGAACAGCCCATTGCTGCGCAATCATCCCACCTGCCGACGGTCCCATTACAGCATGTAACCTAGAAATCCCCATATCTGTTATTAACTCATATTGCATGCGTGCTACATCTAAAAATGTGAAGACTGGAAAATCCATCGCATACTCAAAGCCAGTCACCGGATTTATCGATTTTGGTCCCGTTGTAATTACGTAGGGGTTCTTCACCTGTACATTACAAAGGTTATCAGTACATATAACGAAATATTTATTTGTATCAATTGCTTTCCCAGGTCCAATTAATCCATCCCACCAACCAGCTTCCTCATCATGCTCTGTATATTTTCCTGCCGCATGACTTGTTGCACTAAAATAGTGACAAACCAAAATCGCATTTGATCTTTCTCTATTTAAAGCACCATACGTCTCATACCCCATTTGAACAGGAATTTCCCTACCATTTTCAAACACAAACTCTTTTAAAACAAATTTCTCCTTTTTTACAATTTGCATAGACTCACCTTCTTCCCATCATATTATGAACTGCTTACTAAAGGATTTTTTCTATACAAACCAATCTCCTCCTTCTTTTCATAAATAAATGAATAATATACAAAATTAGCCACAAAATAGCACTATATTACAAGATCAAAGAGGGCATACATATGATTTGGAATTGGTTACGTAAGAAAAAAAACTCAAATACAAAAGAGACAGATGATTCGAAACAACAGCCAGATGATCAAAAGGAACATAACAAAGATAAGAATGGCGAGCCAAAAAGTACGGAACAAACTGAGGATTCTTCTCAAAACAAGCAGCAAAGTTCTAAACAAGAGGATAATTCTCAAGACAAACAACAAAGTTCTAAACAAGGTGATTCTTCTCAAGACAAACAACAAAGTTCTAAGCAAGATGATTCTTCTCAAAACAAACAGCAAGGTTCTAAACAAGAGGATTCTTCTCAAGACAAACAGCAAAATTCTAAACAAGAGGATTCTTCTCAAGACAAACAGCAAAATTCTAAACAAGAGGATTCTTCTCAAAACAAACAGCAAAATTCTAAGCAAGAGGATTCTTCTCAAGACAAACAGCAAAGTTCTAAGCAAGAGGATAATTCTCAAAACAAGCAGCAAGATTCTAAACAAGAGGACTCTTCTCAAAACAAACAGCAAAATTCTAAGCAAGATGATAATTCTCAAAATAAACAGCAAAATTCTAAACAAGATGATAATTCTCAAAACAAGCAGCAAAACTCTAAGCAAGATGATTCTTCTCAAGACAAACAGCAAAATTCTAAACAAGATGATTCTTCTCAAGACAAACAGCAAAATTCTAAACAAGAGGATAATTCTCAAAGCAAACAGCAAAATTCTAAGCAAGATGATAATTCTCAAAACAAACAGCAAAGCTCAGGAAGTAACAGCATTTATGACTTTAGCAAACCAGAAAGTGACCATATTCATTCTCTACAAGATTTAATAGAGAAGATGAAACAGTCTAGTGACTTTGTTAATTACCATACATCTGACGATGAAACGATGCCTTATTGGATTTCTTACTATCGTCCTTCACTTGATGGTGAGAAATTGCAAAAGTATTTAATGCCTACTCTTTTGGAACGTCCTTGCGCTCCATTAGAAGAATTAAAAGAACATATTCCAATGAGTGGTATAACGATTACGAACGACTTACAAAAAATTGAGGACATGGTTTTAAAGGGACATGCAATTATTCAATTAAATCAGCAAGATCAAAAATGTATGCTTGCAAACATTGCAATTGATAATTATCGTGCACCAACTCCTCCATTAAACGAATCAACCGTTATCGGGCCACAAGAAGGATTCGTAGAAGATATTGATACGAATATTAATTTAGTACGAAAACGCCTTCCTGTTTTAGATTTACACACAAAAGAAATGATTATCGGTGAGTTTTCAAAAACAAAAGTTGTCATGATGTATTTAGACAACCTAGCTGAAAAAGATAATGTAGATTTTCTAGAGGAATCATTACGCGCTCTTGAATATGATCAAATTAATGATAGTGCTTATATACAAGAATTAATGGGTGAAAAGTCAATTTTCCCTCTCTATATAAATACAGAACGCACTGATAGAGTCACAAAAGCACTTATTGATGGGAAAATAGCTATTTTTGTTGATGGTTCTCCGAGCGTCCTATTAACACCTGTATCATATTTCGATTTTTTCATTTCGCCAGAAGACTATAACGTTTCTTGGCTGTACGCTACATTCTCAAGGATTTTAAGATTGATCGCTGTTCTATTCTCAATTTGTGCAACTCCATTATACGTTGCAGTTTTGAATTATCATTATGAATTAGTTCCGAGTGACTTACTTGAAACATTGATTTTATCAAGGGCTCAAGTACCATTTCCCCCTTTAATAGAAGCACTTTTCTTGGAACTTGCGATTGATTTATTAAGAGAAGCTGGCGCTCGATTACCTATGAAGGTCGGACAAACGCTCGGTATTGTAGGCGGTATCGTAATCGGGCAAGCGTCCGTGCAAGCTGGTTTAACGAGTAATATTTTATTAATTATCGTTGCCTTATCAGCGTTAGCTTCCTTTATTACGCCCATTTATAAAATGGGCAACGCCGTTCGTTTACTACGTTTCCCATTTCTCGCATTTGCAGAAATAGGTGGTCTATTTGGTATCTCTCTTGGGTTTATCTTTTTATTTACCCATTTGTTTAGACTTACTTCTTTACGTAAGCCGTACGCTCTCTTTTATCCAACGAGACAACAATCCTTTAAAGATTCTTGGATTCGTTTTCCATTAACAATGATTGATACACGAGATGTTCAAGCAAGACCGCAACACGTAAAGAAAGCAACTAATGGAATTTCTACGAAACATACGTCAGATTTTGATGATTAAGAAATGAGGTGCATCGATGAGTAAAATTAAAGCAGAACACCAAATATCACCCGTCTTCGTTTTCTTTTTAATTCACGGTGCACAATTCGGTGCCGGCGTCCTTGGGTTTGCCCGTATTATTGCTAAGGCTGCTGGATATGACGGTTGGATAGGAGTTCTCATCACAGGAATCATCATTCATATTCTCCTATGGATGATGTATTTCTTGTTAAAAGAAACAAACGGAAATTTAATTGATTTACAGCGACAAACGTTTGGAAAATGGCTAGGAAACGGCATTAATCTCATCTTTATAGCCTATTTTTTAACCGTCAGCATTTCTGTCATTCGAACATACGTTGAAATTATTCAAGTGTGGATGTTTCCTACCGCTTCAACTTGGATGTTAACACTCTTTTTATGCTTAGTTAGCTATTACATTATTTCTTCTGGATTTCGTGTAATTACTGGTATTTGCGTCATCTCTGCTGGTGGTACATTGGGATATTTATTTCTTAGCCTATTCGTTTTGAAATACTCACATTGGCCTAATTTACTACCTATTTTCACACATTCTTTTTCAGATATTTTAAAAGCCGCCCAGCTGTCAATCTACAGTATGACAGGGTTTGAGATTTATCTTATGATTTATCCATTTGTGAAAAATCCTAAGCAATCTCATAAGTCCGCTCAATACGGAGCACTATTTTCAAACCTTCTATATTTATTTAGTACACTTTTAGCCTTTTCGTTTTTTAGTGAAAAACAATTATCAAAAACAATATGGTCACAACTTTCCATGACCCAAGTAATCCAACTTCCTTTCATAGAAAGGCTAGAGTACATTGCAATCTCAGCTTACGCTCTCGTTATTGTTACAAGCTTCATTCTTCCTTTATGGGCTGCGACAAGAGGAACACACGAAGTATTTCGTGTAAAACAAAGAGGTGTTTTAATTACTTTTTTGCTCATTACCCTCATTGTTTCAGAGCTTTTAACGAACAGACACGATATTAATAATTTTATTAGTAATGCATCAAAAGTTAGTTTTTGGCTTATTTATGTATACATCCCAATTCTATTTATTATTGTGTGGGTGAAAAGAAAATGGAAAAAATCAAAAGAAAATTAATTCTTCTTTCTTGTATTAGCATCTTCAGTCTAACTGGTTGCTTACAAAAAAATATTATCGATGATGTCAACCTAATTCAAGGGACTGTTTTTGATACAGCAAAAGATAATAAAGTAAAAGTCACATTCGTTTGTCCTATACAGAAAAAAGGTAATAAAGTTCAAGTCTTTGAAGGAGTAGGAAACGCAGTAAAACAAGTAAAAGCAGACACATCTTTAGAGTCTTCTCAACCATTTGCCAGCGGACAAATGCGTGTTGCTCTATTTACTACAAGAATTGCTAAAAAAGGATTATCTACTTCCTTTGACACATTAATTCGAGATGTGAACATCGGGAACTCAATGTATGTCGGTCTATTAGAAGGAACTGGGATGGACTTACTAAAAGGTAAATATACAACATCATCTAACGTTGCCATTTATATAAAGAAAATGTTAGACCATAATATGCAAACAGGCCCTTTACCTACTGACAATCTACATCTAGGAGCCTATCGATATTATCGTGAAGGCCAAGATTCCTATTTACCAATCCTCAAAAAAGATAAAGATAAAATAAAAATTACTGGTATCGGACTTTTAAAAAGAGATAAATATGTTGGTAAAATTAACTATCACGATATGTTCGCCTTTAAAGGCTTATTGGAAAAACACCGCTTAGATTCACATGAATTTAAAGCAAACTCCGGATACACAATCATTAATAATATTCGCTCCGTCCCTACTTACCAAGTAAATATTAAAGACGGAAAACCATCATTTTTTATACACGTCAAACTAGAAGCACGTATTCAAGAAATCTCTAAACAGTTCAACTTAGATAATAAAAAGAACACAAAAAAAATAGAAAAATCAGTTGAAAAACAATTAGATGCAACAGCTAACAAACTAATTAAACAGTTTAAATCGTTAAATGTGGATCCACTCGGCCTTGGTGCAAGGTATAAAGAACATTATCGTCCATTTAAATTAGAAGAGTGGAGAAAAATGTACAAAGATGTTCCCATTACAATAAAATACACAGTTAACATTACAAATTCTGGCGTAATTGAATGATAATGATTGAACTCCTCCCTCCGGCATGATACAACGGAGAGAGGAGTTTTTCATTACCAAATATAGAGAGAAAAGATATTTACGGGGGAGCTTATGTCTAAAAAATTAGTAAAACCTATTTTAAATGGTATTTTATTTCTCGGCGTCTTTTTATTTGCTCATACATACTTAAAAAATGTTTCTTTCACACGTTATTTACTTGTCGTTATACCAATGCTACTCATCGGAATGTTTGGCATCGATCTTATTTTATCCATTTTAATTAAGAAAGAAGAATAACGAGCGAACATCTTATTTCTCATAAGATGTTTTTTTATTAAATAACTACCTTATGTTACAATAAACTTCGGCATAACGTAAGAAAGGATGAAACAACATGACAAACGAAAAAGGTTTAGATAAAGGATACGAACTTGTTGCAAAAATGCATGAAGAGTTCGGACATCCTGTGACAAGTACTCCAACAAAACTAACAGAAGAGCGTGCAAAAATTCGTGCTAGCTTTATGCAAGAAGAGTTAGAAGAATTTCTAGAAGCAACAACTGTTGAAGATCAATATGATGCACTTATTGACCTTATTTACTTTGCATTCGGAACGTTTGCAGAAATGGGCGTACGTCCAGATAAAGGATTTGAAATTGTAAACAATGCTAACATGGCAAAACTATTCCCTGATGGAAAGCCTCGATTCCGCGAGGGCGATGGCAAAATTATGAAGCCAGAAGGATGGCAAGCACCGGAACCACAACTTCGTGCGGAAATCGAACGTCAGCGCCAAGAAGCTGAAAAAAACTGCTAGGATCTCCTAGCAGTTTTTTATTATGTCTTTTTTCCTGCAATTCATTAATGACCCACGTGTCCCGCGTGTCCTGCTGCTCCTGCAGTACCAGCTGCTGCTCCTGCTGCAGTCCCTGCTCCAATTCCACCTGCCCAAGGCTGTTGTTGCTGCTGATATTGCTGTTGACCTTGGTGTTGCTGCTGACCATGCTGATGCTGTTGACCTTGGTGTTGCTGCTGACCATGCTGATGCTGTTGACCATGATGTTGATGTTGACCTTGGTGATGCTGTTGACCTTGGTGGTGATGTTGACCATGGTGGTGATGTTGACCATGGTGGTGATGTTGACCGTGGTGACCATGCTGCTGACCTTGATGAGTTTGATAAAGGACAGCCTGCGGATGAGCTTGGTGATGACCTTGGTGATGACCTTGGTGATGTACTTGTTGCTGATGGTGGCCTTGGTGATCATGCTGCTGACCTTGATGAGTTTGATAAAGAACAGCCTGCGGATGAATTTGGTGATGGCCTTGGTGCTGTACTTGTTGTTGATGATGACCGTGATGCTGTTGATGGCCATGATGTTGATGATGGCCGTGATGCTGTTGATGGCCATGATGCTGTTGATGACCGTGATGCTGTTGATGGCCGTGATGCTGTTGATGGCCATGATGTTGATGATGACCGTGGTGCACATGATGACCATGAACACCTTGAGGGAAGCCGCCGATTCCACCAGCTACAACACCAACGCCAGGTACAGGAAATCCTGTTTGTACGCCTCCAACGAAAGATGGGAATGTAGTTGGCATACCTACAGGAACTCCACCCTGTGCTCCCCCTACAAATGTTGGGAAGCCTGTTTGTGCTCCGGCTACCGACGTTGGAAATCCTCCCATTCCCCCCGGAAAGCCTGTTTGTGCTCCAGCTACTGATGTTGGAAACCCTCCCATTCCCCCTGGAAAGCCTGTTTGTGCTCCAGCTACTGATGTTGGAAATCCTCCCATTCCCCCTGGAAAGCCTCCTCCTGCTCCTCCCATCCACATTGGGATTTCTCCATATCCTTGCTGTCCAGCGCCCCCCATTAACATCATCTGTGCATAACCGTCTTCCTCACCTACCATAAAGCCATGCGGTGCATTATTATCCATTCCTTTCATTACTTTCACCTCTTCTTCTCATTTAGCCTACCTTTTTTATCATATTTTCTATAGAAGAATAGGTGTTTGTCTATATGGGAATTCCGCGCTTTTTTATTTGTTCTCCATTCGTGTTAAAAACAATTAACTGATTATTCATTCTAAAAGGAGGGCGTTGTATTGATGATCATAACAAATGCTGAAATAACTGATTTAGATTCAATCGGAGATATAGATATCGACGTGATTGGAAATGATAATAGACGAAATTATATTAAACGTGCTATTGACGAAGGAACCTGCATCATTGCAAAAGAGGACAATTCCATTTCTGGTTTTCTAACATACGATACAAATTTCTTTGGTTATACTTTCCTCTCATTAATCATTGTTTCGCCAACGAAAAGAAGACAAGGTCATGCAAGCTCATTAATCTCATATATGTTAAGACATTCTCCTACTCAAAAAATATTTTCTTCAACGAACAAATCGAATACAAATATGCAAAAAGTTTTTAAAGCAAATGGATTTATGCGTAGTGGAATGATCGAAAACTTAGATGAAGGTGATCCTGAGCTTATTTTTCACGCAAAAAAGCTCAGAGCATAAACGCTCTGAGCTTTTATTAATAATTAATTAGTTTGCAACAACGTTAACAAGTTTTCCAGGAACAACAATTACTTTACGAACTGTTTTTCCTTCAATTTGTTCTTTGATTGCCTCAAGTGCAAGTTGTTCCATTTCTTCTTTTGATGCGTCTTTACTCATTGTTAGTTTTGTGCGAACTTTGCCCATAATTTGAACAACGATTTCAACTTCATCTTCTACAAGTTTAGACTCATCAAATGTTGGCCAGCTTGCATATGTGATTGTTTCACTGTATCCAAGTTTGCTCCATAGTTCTTCCCCGATGTGAGGTGCAACTGGTGCAATCATTTTTACGAAACCTTCTACATATTCTTTCGGAAGTGTTTCAGCTTTGTATGCATCGTTGATGAATACCATCATTTGAGAAATCGCTGTGTTGAAGCGAAGCTCTGCATAGTCTTCTGTTACTTTCTTCACTGTTTGGTGGTAAGCTTTTTCAAGATCTTTGTTTGGTGCATCAGTAATTTTCTCACTTAATTCACCATTCTCTTGAATGAATAGGCGCCATACGCGGTCTAGGAAGCGACGAGCTCCGTCAAGACCATTTTCAGACCAAGCGATTGAAGCATCTAATGGTCCCATGAACATTTCGTATAGACGAAGTGTATCTGCACCGTGGCTTGCTACGATATCATCAGGATTTACAACGTTACCTTTTGATTTACTCATTTTCTCGTTGTTTTCACCTAAGATCATACCTTGGTTGAATAATTGTTGGAACGGTTCTTTCGTTGGAACTACACCGATATCATATAATACTTTATGCCAGAAACGAGCATATAGTAAGTGAAGTACAGCGTGCTCTGCTCCACCGATATAAATATCAACTGGAAGCCATTGTTTTACTTTTTCAGGGTCTACAAGTGCTTCGCTGTTGTTTGGATCGATGTAGCGTAGATAGTACCAGCAGCTACCAGCCCATTGTGGCATTGTATTTGTTTCACGACGACCTTTTTTACCAGTTTCAGGATCAACAACATTTACCCACTCTTCAATGTTTGCAAGTGGTGATTCACCTGTACCTGAAGGACGAATATTCTCTGTTTTCGGAAGAACTAATGGTAATTCTTCTTCTTTCACAGCTGTCATTGTACCATCTTCCCAATGGATTACTGGAATTGGCTCACCCCAGTAACGTTGGCGACTAAATAACCAGTCACGTAGACGGTACGTTACTTTTTGATTTCCTGCGCTTGTTACTTCAAGCCACTCAATCATTTTTACAATTGCTTCTTCTTTATTTAAACCATCAAGGAATGCTGAGTTTACGTGCGCACCATCACCTGTATATGCTTCTTTCGAAATGTCTCCGCCTTTTACAACTTCCTTCATTGGAAGATTGAACGTTGATGCAAATTCATAGTCACGCTCATCGTGAGCTGGAACTGCCATTACAGCACCTGTTCCGTAAGTTGCAAGAACATAATCAGCGATCCAGATTGGTAATTTCTTACCATTTACTGGGTTAACTGCGTAAGCACCAGTGAATACACCAGTTTTCTCTTTCGCAAGTTCTGTACGCTCTAGGTCACTCTTCATTTTTACAGAATTAATGTAAGCTTCTACAGCTTCTTTTTGTTCTGGTGTTGTAATATTAGCAACAAGTGCATGCTCTGGAGCCAGTACACAGTAGCTTGCTCCAAATAGTGTATCAGGACGCGTTGTGAAAACTGTGAACTTCTCATCTGTACCGTCGATGTTGAAGTGTACTTCTGCACCTTCAGAACGGCCGATCCAGTTACGTTGCATGTCTTTTAAGCTTTCTGGCCAATTAAGCTCATCTAGATCTTCTAATAGACGATCTCCGTAAGCTGTAATTTTTAACATCCACTGTCTCATCGGACGACGCTCAACTGGATGTCCACCGCGCTCACTCTTACCGTCAATGATTTCTTCGTTTGCAAGTACTGTACCAAGTGCTGGGCACCAGTTTACAGGTACTTCATCAACGTAAGCTAAACCTTTTTCAAATAGTTTTAGGAAGATCCATTGTGTCCACTTGTAGTAGGTTGGATCTGTTGTATTTACTTCACGATCCCAATCGTAAGAGAAGCCTAATGCTTTAATTTGATTACGGAACGTATTAATATTAAGCTCTGTAAATTCAGCCGGGCTGTTCCCAGTATCAAGTGCATATTGCTCTGCTGGAAGACCGAATGCATCCCATCCCATTGGATGAAGAACGTTATATCCTTGCATACGCTTCATACGAGATAAAATATCTGTCGCTGTATAACCTTCTGGATGACCTACGTGTAAGCCTGCACCTGATGGATATGGGAACATATCTAGTGCATAAAATTTTGGTTTTTCTGTTTCATCTGGCGTACGGAATGTTTTATTCTCTTCCCAATGCCCTTGCCACTTCTTCTCAATTTCTTGATGATTAAAGCTCATGAGATACCCTCCTTGAAATTCTATTTATTTTCACCGCCCAAAATACAAAAAACCTCTCATCCCTAGAAAGGGACGAGAGGTTATAGATTCCCGCGGTACCACCCTAAATTAATGTAATAAATACATTCGCTTAGATCCGTAACGTGGATTAACGGCAATTGCTACTAATGATTTCACAACTGCAACTCAAAGGCGAGTTCATAACGAAACGTGGATTGACTTGCACCGACCGTCAACTCTCTAAACCAGCTTCTATTACTACTACTCCTTCTCACTGTTATTACAAATATGAGTTAATGTGAACTACCCACCACTTAGTATCTCTTAAGAGCCTACTTGAAGCGAGGGCTTCTCGGTTAATCGTTACTCTTGCTAACTAACGAATTCGTCTTAGGACAGCCGAGCTAACTCCCTTGTTCCAAAGGATATTTTATTACTATTTATTTAAATATATTCTAAAACATGTTGCATGTTCCGTCAAACTAAACTGCAATTTTTTCTTCAACTGTTTCTTCTACTTTTACTCGTCTATCATAAATACTCGTTGCTATAAGCGCTACTACAAGCATTACCATGATCGCAATAAACAATACTTCCATATTGTATAAGTCAACAATCGCTCCGCCAACGACCGGTCCGAACATTTTCCCTACAGTCGCTGCGCTATTTACAACACCTTGATAAAATCCTAGCTTATCTTTCGGTGCAAGTATATTTGCGATGGTCGGAACTGCCGGCCATACGAATAATTCACCAATTGTTAATGTCACCATCGCAACGAGAAACATCGTAAATTGCTGCGCTTGGCTTAAAACAATAAACGACGCCGCAAAAATGACGATTCCAATCATAATTTGTTGTTTTAAAGAACGCTTCATCCAGCGAATTAACATACTAACAAGTGGCTGCGCACAAACAATCATCGCCCCGTTTATCGTCCATAATAAACTATAATGGCGGAGGCTAATATCTAATTCTCGCATATGAGTCGCAATTGCCCCTTGCCACTGTACGTATGTAACCCAGCATAAAGCATATGCTACACATACGATTAGAAGCGCTTTGAAGCCAGGTGTAAGTGACCAACCTTTTTTCGTTTCGGCTTCTTTTTGTACCTCTTGCTCTTTTTTTGCTTCCATACCACGAAATCCAATAAACGCAATTAAGAAGAAAATAAAATATAAAATAAAGTTCGCTAAGAAAATATAATCAAAACGATAAGACGCAACTAATCCACCACACGCTGTTCCAATCGCAATCCCAACGTTTTGTCCAACATACATTGCATTGAACGCTCGTCTCCCGCCTTCTGGCCAAACCGTACCGACCATCGCATACATCGATGGAAACACCATTCCAGAACCGAATCCGATTAATGCTAGCCACACAACATATAATGGCCAACCATGGAAAAATACAAGACCTAAAATCGATACAAGTGTAATGACAATCCCTACTAAAATTGATTTATAACCGCCCCATTTATCAAATAAAACACCGCCGAGCAAGTTTCCGATTACACCAGTAAGCGAGTTGATCATTAATACCATTCCGGCTACTGATAAAGATTTCCCTAAACTATCATGTAAGTAAATTGTATTAAAAGGCCATAAAAAAGAAGCACCCGTGACATTAATAATCATCCCAGCTACTAATAGCCATACTTTCCTTGGCATAGTCTCCCCTCCTATTCTCTTTTTTTCGTTCATATATATAACAGTAAAATTGTAGTCGTTTTTAAATAGGAAGGCAACTGATTAATAGTTGATGAAATTCAGATAATAGCACAAAGACGATTAGAATGTATTCTAATCGTCTTTGTAAAATATTAATCTATAAATAATGGAATCGTTCCCTCGCGAAAGGTTATCCAACTTCCTTTTTACGTTTTGCACTTTCTTTAGCACTCCATTTAAATATTTTGTCTAGTAGAGAGTATATTCTCCCAGACTCCTTCGTTAATAATGGCCCTAGCGACGCCAATATTAAAACATATAAAGCTGAGAATGGTTTAATCGTTGCCATTAAGCCACCCGCTATTCCGAGATTCGCGACAATAATGGAGAATTCCCCACGTGATATAAGTGTTAAACCGATATTCGTAGAAGCCTTATGCGATAACCCGGCTTTACGCCCTGCAATCATTCCAGCTGTAAAATTACCGATGAGAGTAATGAAAACTGCTCCTAATGCCAACCATACTGCTCCTCCAAGCGAAAACGGATCTATTCTTAAACCGAAGCTGAAGAAAAATATAGCTCCAAAGAAATCACGAAACGGGACGACGAGATGCTCGATCCGGTCACTATGCTCTGTTTCTGAAAAGACGAGTCCTAACAATAAAGCCCCAATCGCTTCCGCAACATGAATTGTTTCTGAAAATCCTGCTACAAAGAATAAAATAGCGAATATTACGATAATAAAAATTTCGTTTGACGAAATATCTAATACTTTATTTAGAAACGGCGTAGCTTTTCTAGCGATTACAAAGAATAGTAGCATATACCCTACCGCGATTAACACCGATGTAAGAGCACCTACAAATGATGTTGCACCACCGAGTACTAACCCTGAAACGACTGATAAATATACAGCTAAAAAGATATCATCAAACATAATGATTCCTAATATTAATTCAGTCTCTTTATTACCAGATCTTCTTAAATCAACAATTACTTTTGCAACAATTGCACTCGATGAAATTGTAATGATTCCAGCAATAATTAACGTCTCTAATAAGGGGAAGCCCATAACATATCCATAAAGTAAACCTAATATGAAATTAAGCGATATATGAACACTACCCCCAAAAGCAATCGACTTTCCTGATTTAATTAATTTTTTTATTGAGAATTCTAAACCTAAATAGAATAAGAGGAATATAACGCCAACACGGCCGAGGAAGGAAATAATTTCTCCGCTTTCAATAAACCTTAAATCGATAAGTCCTAAATCTGGGGCATGAGGCCCCACTAACATACCGAGTATAATGAGAAACGGAATAATCGAGAACTTTAACTTCGCAGCGAGGATAGCTGCAAAAGCTACTAATACTAACGCAGTTCCAACTTCAAAGATTAAAGTATCCATCGATTAGGAATCACCTCCTGCTGAAAGCAATTCATTAATAATTCTTTTCACTTCATGTCTTTCACCCGACAATACGAGCATATCGCCAGCTTCAATAATAGAATCTGGGCCTGGATTAAAGAACTTCTTCATATTCTTTTTCAAAATAGCAATGATTGTTACGTTATATGTTTTTCTAACGTGTAAGCTACCAATTGTTTTTTGTACCACTGATGCGTTATTTTCTACTTTAAACCATTCAATTGATAATCCTTCAAAAGCCATCTCAATCGTGTCTAAAGCTTGTGGCCTATATACCATCCCGCCTAATATAGCCGCAATTTGTCTCGCTTCAGAATCACGAAGAGAAATGCTTGAAATACTCTCATCGTGATCCGCATCAAAATGATACATTTCTCTTCGGCCATCATCATGAATAACGATAACCATTTTTTCATTACCTTTTGTTATCACTTCGAATTTACATCCAATGCCCGGTAGTTCACTCTCTCTAATATTCATATTTTCCGCCTCCTAAAGTTTTTAGTTACGGCTTTTACAAATCTACATCAATCTCTGTTTTAAACTTCTCATCTTTTGAGATTCCTAAATACTTTAACGTTTCTGACGGAGTCGCGTGATGAAAATGTTTTTGCAATAGCGCAATCGCTATTCCTCTTTTGTACGCATGAAATCCAAATGTTTTTCGCATTGAATTCGTTCCAATCTTTCCAACAATCCCAACCGCTTCAGCTGCGCTATGGATAACACGATACGCTTGTTGGCGCGAGATTGAATTTGTCGTTTTATTAGATTGAAATACGTAGTTTTCTCTTTGAGCATCAATAGATTGTACGTAATCTAAAAGGGCTTCTTTTACTTTTGTATTTAAATAAATATCTTGTTTAAATTTTTCATCTTTCACAGGAAGAGAATAAAACTCTTTAACAGTCTTATCTTCATTTAATACCTCTTCAAATTTCATACTAAGTAGCTCAGTGATCTTTAATCCAGTGTTAATTCCAATAACAAATAAAAGATAATCTCGCTGCGAGTGCTCTTTTAAATACTTTTTCATAGCCTCAATTTGGCTTATATCTTTTAATGCCTCTACAACTTCCATACATGTATCTCCTCATCTTATGAACGGTAATTTTCTCATTATCCTGTCCATTTTACCTTATCATGCTATGAGATTTCCATGTATTATCCATTATTTTCACAATATACTCTTACGACAATTTTTCATTTGGAAATTTATGATTGTACAAATACGGTGTGGGTAGAAAAAATAGGGGGAGTACAAGTTCAGCTTCTTTCTACAGATCGGATTCCTCCTTTCATTTTTCGGTTGCTGATACTTTCACATTATGTTACTTATTTACATTATATTATATATTTCAGTAACATTAAAGTGTTTTTTCTGAAAATATAAAAAGCCGAGCACTTTCACTCGGCTTTTTACCTATTAATCTTCTTTTGGAAGAACAATTCCTTTATACAATTGAACTGTAATGAAGTAATAAATCGCATAAATAACTACGAAAATTACGATTGGTACCCAAATACGGAAGTAAGGATCCATTAAAATAAATCCGAAAATATTCATACCAACTAATACGTGAGCGATCCCCACAATTGCTGGGAATAAGAATACTAAGAATAATTCTTTATAAATCGATTTCGCTAATAACTCACGACGCACACCGATTTTGCGAAGCATTTGATAACGCGTAATATCTTTTGATGCACCAGAAAGAATTTTAAACATTAAACAACTTGCCATCATTGCTAAGAACGCAATTCCAAGGAAGAATCCCATAAATACTGTTCCACTCGCAATGCCGTAGAATCCATTGTAAGATTGATATTTACTATCTAATCTTTCAGCTTTTACATTTTTATATTTAACTAGCTGCAACTCGTCAAGTTTTTTCCATTCTTTTGTGTATGCTACAAAATCGTCTGTTTTTCCAGTAACTACGATTCCTTCTTTACCATTTACAGTATCGTACATTTTCTGATCTACAATTTTAATTGCATGATCTTCATATAGATAAAATGGCTGAATTGTTCTGAAAGCCTCGTTCCATTCTTCTGGAAGTTCTTTAGCACTCGCATCTTTTTCATTCATTTCTCTAGAAACTGCACCTACTGGTAGTTCCTCTGAAACTTTCTTTGTTTTTCCTAAATCCTTCATACTTTCCATCTGTTTTGTATCTTGTACGAAAGGAGGGTTTTTCTCTAAATCTTCTTTTACATAATAAACGTATTTATTATCAACTTTGTAACGATATTCATTTTTCTCTTTAAATGTAATACCATCTAAAATTTTCTTTTCTTCAGCTGTTGGGTTATGAATAACTGAATCATATATTACTAAACCATCAACCATTTTTATAACGTTATTTTTAAACGCCATACCACCTGAAATTGCACCCGCTCCAAGAGCAACTAACATCGCTACTGTTGCAAGCACTTTCGTTAAACTATTAATACGGAAGTTTAATTGTGCAAATGTAAAAGCGTTAAGTCCTTTTTCACTACGTTTTTTATTGCTCTTTAACTTTTTAATAATAACTGGGAGAAGTGATCCAAATAGCATGTAAGTACCAGCTGTTGTTGTAATTAATGCAATAAGGATTCCCATTTCTCTTAACTTGTCCATATAAATCATAGATGCATAGCCAATACCTAATAAAATAACGGCAAGAAATGCAACTACACCTGTCATTTTTCCTTTTACTGCAACACGTTCTGTTTGTGCATCTGCATGTACAAGTTGCAGTACTGAAATACGTGATAACTTAATACTGTTCATAATTGCTGATAATACAAATAATGCAAAGAAGAAAATGCAAGTAACAGTCATAGATGGTAGATAAAATGCCTTATAGCCTTCACCAGCAAATTCTAATTGTTTCATTAATAACTGTCCGATACCTTCTGCAAGTCCTACACCAACTGTAAGTCCAATCGCAAGAGACGCAGCACCTAATACAATCGTTTCAATAAACATAAGTAATGTAACTTTATGCTTTTTTGCACCTAACATCATGTACATACCAAACTCTTTTTGACGAAGAGATAATAAGAACGAGTTTGCATATAAAATGTAGAAGAACGTTATAATTGCTAATAAAAATGAACCTGCTTGGAATACGAAACCAATAGACTTAATAACAGAATTGGATTCGATAAACGCTTTATTCAGCGCTAACGTTTGGAACATATAAAAAATTGAAATCGACATGACAAGACCAACAAGTAAGACAATATAATCTTTCAGCTTACTCTTTAGCCCTGACATGGAAAGTTTAAATAACATGCCCTAGACCTCCCTTCTTACGCTTTTTGTGTGCCTAAGTCCGCAAGCACATCTAAAATTTCTTTATAAAATTCTTCACGCGTACCACCGCGGTGAATTTCTTTATATAGCTCACCATCTTGAATGAATAAAATACGCTGACAGTAACTTGCACTATATGGATCATGCGTAACCATCATAATAGATACGCCTTGTTCTTCATTTAAGTTTGTCATCGCATCAAGTAAACTTGCTGCATTTTTCGAATCAAGAGCTCCTGTTGGCTCGTCTCCTAAAATAATTGCCGGCTCATGCACTAGTGCACGCGCTGCTGCTGAACGTTGTTTCTGTCCACCGGATACTTCAGTTGGATACTTTTGAAGAATTTCTGTAATCCCTAACATATCCGCTACTTTCTCTACTTTCGGTCCAATATTACGTGATGAAACACCTTGAAGTGAAAGTGGAAGTGCAATGTTCTCATAAATAGATAAGTTCTCTAATAAGTTGAAGTCTTGGAAAATGAATCCTAACTTTTGCGAACGGAAATCAGAGAGCTCACCTTGCTTCATTTTCGTAATGTCCGTACCCGCAATTTCAACAACGCCACCCGTTGCTTTATCAAGCGTCGAAATTACATTTAATAATGTCGTTTTACCAGAACCAGATGGTCCCATAATACCAACAAATTCACCCTCTTGAATTGAGAATGAAACACCCTTTAACGCATGTGATTGGTTCTCACCTTTTTTACCGTACACTTTTTGAACGTTTTTCACGTCTACAACTGGTTTCGTCATATATATCCTCCTACGCTTGTTTTCCCATTACCTATTTTGCGCCTTTTGGAGGTGAACTGCTATTTATTAACATTACAATTACCTTACACTTTTGTAATATAAAAAAGGTGCGCTTGTAAGGTAAGCTTTTTCTTTTTGATCAACTTCGTTGGTAATTGAAATTTTATAGGTGATTTTTCAAATATATCGGCGATTCGACAAGGAATATCGATTTACCGACAAAAGATGACGATAAAAATAGGCTGTTTCGCATGTGGAACAGCCTATTTCCTACTCTTATTTCTTTAAAGGCGTTACCGTCCAATACGTAATAACACGCCAAATCCATTCTAATGGACCCATTTTAAAGGTTTTCATCCAAATCACACTGAAAATAATTTGAATTGCATAAATTGCGATACACACATATAGCGTCTGCATGTACGTTAAGTTTCCTGCAAAATTAAATACACTGCCTGCAATTAAAATCATTGCAGTTTGTCCAATATAATTTGTTAAAGCCATACGACCATAATATTTCAGTGGCGCTAACAAAGTTTGAACTGGTTTTAATTGAAGTAGCAAAATTAATGCTCCGACATAGAAAGCTGAAATAATTGGTCCAACTGTAACACCAATTTTTAAAAACTGACCTGCAGCATCCATTGTTCCATCCTCAGTCATAAGTATCATATTTACAAATGGATTAGCAGGAACGTGCCCATATTGATACCATAAAGCTATCACACTTAAAACAAACATAGCTCCTGTAAAAATAGCGACTTGCTTTATTTTCGCTGAAAGATTTTCAAATACTTTGTACTGTCCTGCAGCAAGACCTAATAAAATTAAACCTAATGGTAATAATTCCTTAGCTGCCATAATACTAAAAACTATCGTAAGAATAAGACCGATTACTAAATTTATTTGCTTCTTCACTTTATAAAATGGTAAAGTGACTAATCCACAAATTGCGTATAACGCTAGTGCTTCCCCAGGCTGAAACATTTGATGAATCAAACCAAAAATAAATAATGCAACTAAGCGGCGTAGAAATAGAACATATCCATTCTTCCCTTTCGCAATTGCTCTTGTAATGAAGATATAGAATCCTACTCCAAATAAGAATGAAAAGATTGAGAAGAAACGACCTTCTACAAATAAGTATAGAAACCTTTGATAACTTGCATCCACTGTACTAGGATCTGGAACTTTAATATTCAGTAGTGCAAGAATATTTACTAAAATAATCCCCAGTAATGCGAAGCCACGAATGTAATCTAGCTCATCAATTCGTTTGTTGGTAATATTGTTCCCCATAATGCAACTCCTTGTCCTAAATTAAATCCTCCCTTACTCTACTGGAAAAGTAAGCTTACAACTATCGACAAACCTTACAGAAATCTTACATTATTGTCATATAACAAAATAAAACCAGGTCATATTGCGACCTGGTTTACTCTGATTGCTTCGATCTTTGAGGTTGTCCCTTTTTACTATTACGCTGTTTTACTTGAACAACTGGATCAAGTTCATTTGAAAACTCAGCGTTATGTCCATTTTGCGTTTTTTGCTCTGGATTATTTTGATCTGAACGTTTCGCCATTACATTCACTCCTTATTAGTGCGGTGTAATAATCATTTGATGTTGCAATTGGCGAATTGCCATACGTGCTCTATTTAATTGCTCACGTTGCTCATCATTCGCATGTTGTTGCATCGTTTGTAAATCATTATATGCTTGTTCTAATTGCAACTGAGCATCCGAATACTCCATCGTATTGTAATGCTCCTGTCTCATGCCTTGGTCTAATTGTTCTTTCGCATATTCCACCGCTTGTTCTGCCTGTGTAATATACTCTTCAAGTGATTGACGCTCTGCCATAATTGTCCCTCCTTGCTTCAATTCCCCTTTAGTGTGTCCCTTCCATATGAACCTTATGAGTATGTTATAATGGATTTTGTTTCATTTTGACTCGTCTTAGGAGGGAAAATAATGAAGGTTCAAAACCCTTTTCCATATACAAATGACAATAAACGTTATCATACATGGAATTACCACTTACGAAATGAATTTGGTAAAAAAATCTTTAAGGTTTCATTAGATGCTGGCTTCGATTGCCCGAACCGTGACGGTACAGTCGCTTACGGCGGCTGCACGTTTTGTAGTGCTGCTGGATCTGGTGACTTCGCTGGCGATCGCCGCGATGATGTTATAACGCAATATCATGAAATGAAAGAAAAAATGCACTCAAAGTGGAAAGACGGAAAATGTATCGCTTATTTTCAGGCTTACACAAATACACATGCACCACTTGAAGTGTTAAAAGAAAAATTCGAACCGCTTCTAGCAGAAAAAGACGTTGTCGGTCTTTCTATCGCAACTCGTCCAGATTGTTTACCAGACGATGTCGTTGAATATTTAGCGGACTTAAATAAACGTACGTACCTTTGGGTTGAACTCGGACTACAAACTGTTCATGAACGCACTGCAAATCTTATTAACCGTGCTCACGATTATCCATCTTATGTGGAAGGCGTAAATAAATTACGCAAACATGGCATTAGAGTTTGCTCTCATATTATTAACGGTCTTCCACTTGAAGATTACGACATGATGATGGAAACAACTCGTGAAGTAGCGAAGCTTGACGTACAAGGAATTAAAATTCATTTACTTCATTTATTAAAAGGAACGCCAATGGTGAAGCAATATGAAAAAGGACAACTCGAGTTCCTTTCTCTTGAAGATTACGTAAGTCTCGTTGTTGACCAACTTGAAATTATTCCAGAAGATGTAATTGTGCACCGCATCACAGGTGACGGTCCGCCTGATTTAATGATTGGCCCAATGTGGAGCTTAAATAAATGGGAAGTATTAAATTCCATCGATGCAGAATTTGTACGCCGCGGAAGCTGGCAAGGAAAATATGCAAATGAGGAGAAACAAAAATGAAATTAGAACGTGTATTACCGTTTGCTCGCTCGCTGCTGCAAACAGCAGTAAAAGAAGGCGATTACGCTGTAGATGCAACGCTCGGCAATGGACATGATACTTGCTTCCTAGCTGAAATCGTTGGAGATAGTGGAAAAGTATTTGGATTTGATATTCAAAAAGAGGCAATTGAAAGCTCTACTATCCACCTAAAAGAAAAGGAACTTTTCGAACGTACTGTTTTAGTTCACGACAGTCACGACACACTCTTATCCGTATTACCAGAAGACGCAAAAGGAAAAGTAACAGGCGCTATTTTCAACTTAGGTTACCTTCCTGGTGGTGACAAGCATATCGTTACAAAACCGAACTCAACAATCTCGGCGATCGAGCAATTATTAGAAGTAATGGCACCTGAAGGTATCATCGTCCTTGTCATTTACCACGGACATCCAGAAGGACAAGTAGAACGCGACGCTGTTCTCAAATTTGCAGAAGAACTCGACCAAAAACAAGCTCACGTACTACGATACGGCTTCATTAACCAGCAAAATAACCCACCATTTATTGTGGCGATTGAGAAGCGATAAAATATATCAACGATTTTGTCGATATATCGACTTATCGACAAAACATAACAAAAAAAGACGTGCACTCATTGCACGTCTTTTTCTTATTCTCCTATATAATGGA
>NZ_JBFPJH010000510.1:0-1841 GCF_040838255.1 Bacillus sp. C30
CCTTATTATATATAGATTACATGTTGACATGTAAGGAGGAACATATTTTGCGAGTTAAATATCATTTTCTGCCAAAACAGCAGGTGACATTTTGTAAAACGAATGATTCTGGTGAAAAGGCGTTACAAATTATGAATGAAACGGGATTTCGCGCAATCCCTGTATTAGCAGAAAATGAGAAGGAATTCACGGGGATTATTTATAAAGTAGATCTTTTAGAAAAGAAGTGTAATAGCAGATTAGAGGATGTAAGTACAGAAGATGTACTGGAAAATCCAAGTTCGTTTATTTTTGAAAAGGATTCTTTTTTTAGAGCTTTTTACGTTATTCGTCGTCTCCCGTTTTTAGCGGTTTTAAATGAGTATAATGAATTTGTCGGCATTTTAACACATTCTAATGTATTTGATGTCATTGAGGATTCGTTCGGTATGCGGACGGGTGGTTATATATTAACAATTGCAACACAAGATTGTAAGGGAACAATTAAAGAGCTTGGGACATTATTAAAAGCATATAATATCGGTGGACTGTTTACGCTTGATAACGGTGATCAATATATTCGCCGTGTTATCGTAAATATATCGGATGAGTTAAATGAAAAAAAATTAAAGCAATTAATTGAAAAGATAGAGAAAAAGGGATTTAGGGTGAGTCATGTAGATTATATTTAAGTTGAAAAGGAAAGGTACCTATCTGCTATGTGTAGATAGGTATCTTTTTTAGTGCGAGAAATGAATTTTATTTTGAAACAGAAGGTGGAGATAATGCTAAATCAGATAAAAAAATAAAGTCTGCATGCTCACGAATTTTAGGAATAGAAGTTTCGATAATACGTGATGTAATTTCACCTGGAGCCCCAACGTGTCCGATAGCTACCATAATGGGTTTGTCTTGGATTTTTTTTATGAGTAATTGTGCTTGTTTTGAAATGTGACTTACCGTATATACATCATCAAAAAATAATTGGTTTTCAATAATAGGAACGCCTAATTCTTTACCAATTTTTGGGACAACACTATTAGGGTTTGTTTTACTATCTAAATAAAATAAACCGTGCTTTTTACAGGCAGAAAGTATAAGACGTACAATCCTTTCATCAGCGGTTACTTTTGATCCCATATGATTGTTCATTCCTATTGCATGAGGTATTTCTTGAATTGCTTGTTCGAGTCGGTTGTTTATTTCTTCATCGCTTAAATCTGTTGTAATCGCTTTTGGTCCAAGCCACTCTTTTTTTCCTCTAATTGGTTCCATTGGCATATGTATAATAACTTCATGCCCTTTTTTATGGGCAGCTATTGCATCTTGTTTAGTAGAAGGAAGAAATGGCATAACAGCAACAGTGAGTGGAATAGGAAGTGATAACATCTTATCTGTGCCTTTCATATTATTGCCGAAATCATCGATGACAATAGCAACTTTATTCGTATGAGCGTTAGCTTGAATAGGAAAGAGGAAGAATGGTATGAACAGGGTGAAGATGAGAACTGTAATAGTATATTTGCGCATATAAATATTTCCTTTCTATTTTATCCCGCTATTTGCGGGCAGTAAGACTCCCACCTCAAAATTTGGCTGGAGTAAAGAAGTTAGGTGGAAAATCCACTGCCCGTAAACGCCCGATTGGTGAAGGCTAATAATTAGTGGGGGATGGACAAAACCCCCACTAATTAAAGTTCACTTTATCAATCATCATTATGTTTTGCGTTTTTACATAAATTAAACAAAAAATGTCGAAGAAAAGTACATTGAAAATAGAGAATCCACTGTTTACTGAGTATTTACAAAAAAGAAGATGAAAAAAATGTCTATTATTGCGAATGTATTTACAAAGATAGAAT
>NZ_JBFPJH010000511.1:0-1835 GCF_040838255.1 Bacillus sp. C30
TCATAATTTTCTCCCCTTTCTCTACTTATCGAGTAACATTAATAAATGAGGTACCGTCGCATTGTCATAAAGCTAAGGATTCACACTAATTATTAAGCAAAAAAGACCGTATCACTACGGTCCTTTTCTCGCTCTTATGCAAACACTATGACTGTGTAACTTTATTAGAAACAAGTAGTTTTTCAATACATATAGGTAACATATCTAATAACTTTTCAAATGCGTAATTTACGTCCAGACGCTCCGTCCATTGATGTGCATCTTTTCCTACTGGTCCCATATTTAATACTGGAACGTCAAACTCTTCTAATTCCTCTAGTGGAATCGAATAACCTTTATCCCATAATGGCATATTGTCTACAAGAGAACTCATTGAATCCAATGGGTTTTGTAAGCCCACATAGCTTAAATCTGAAATTCCTCCAAAATAATTTTGGTTTTCAAATGTAATGCTATGATTATAGTGGGCATACTTTTCCATTTCTACAACTACCTCTTTAATTAAAGGATTGTTGCGTGAACTCACAGCTGGATAGTATGGCGGCGCAAAGAAAAGTACAATCATTGGAGCCTTTTCTTTACATAAGATAGCTAATTTGTCTACTAAATCAATAGTTACTGCACGATCATCTTTATCTTCTCTATTTTTTATAATATCGGATTGAATTTCATCTATTTTTTCTTGTCCATATTGTTCAATTGCATAAGCGATAAGCTCTTCATACGTTAATACATTTACTTTAAGATTCGGCGGTATGAACGGATTATACTTAGAAAAATGATACGCTCGCTCCTCATAGGATTCTTCGATTTTCTCTGCTACTTTCGTTACTTTTTGGCGTAACAATGAAACTACATCTGTCATCGTTTTTTCTAGTAAAAACAAATTAAATAATGTGACTGCACGATGAGGAATTTGTACAGAATAATCCTCCTTTAAGTCTCTTTGAAGCAAGTTAGTTGGTGGAGGACTCGCTTCACCATCTACAATATCGCAAAGGTCCGTATTCAACTCTAATTCAGCTGTTAATAATGCAGCCATATAGCTCCCATTTAATCCTGCAAAAGGTTCGCCTACATGTGTCTCTTTTCCATAGCAAAGGAAACCAGGTAACACCTTACCAATAGAACCAGTATAAATATACTTATTTTGGTCACCAGGATGTCTTGAAAACATAGGCTCTGAATTTAGGACCGTTTTATACTCTAAGTCATGTTCTTTTGCTAGGTCTAATAATCTTGGAACAGCAGCTCTCATCCCTACAGAGTTCACTTCTTCATCTGGAACAGCCAATAAAAGAACATTTCCATCAAATCTTCCTTCACAAGCTTGCTCAACCATCGCCATTTGTAAAGCTAGACCACATTTCATGTCCATCGTTCCTCTACCAAATAGCCAATCTCCTTGTTCAATATCTTCACGTACATGATCTGGTAGCTCATCTTTATGAGAATAAAACATAGATGTTAATTTTTTAGGGTTAAATGCATCTTCTTTCCACACTCCGTAATCTTGTACATCTACAACATCAAAGTGGCTAACAAGAATTACGGTATTTTTCGTACTATCACTTTTCTTTACTAGGGCTGTAACAAAATATCTTCCATCTCCCGTCGGATTTTTTTGTAAATGATGCGGATTTTGTTTAAAATACTGTAAGTCAGATAATTGTTCTACAACAAAGTCTGGCAATATAACTTCAGCTTCTGAACCTGTAATACTAGGAATTTCAACAAGATTGCTTAATAATTGAACCAATTGTTCTTTAGATTGCCACTTTGACATATAAATCCCCCTATTTTTTCCGCATTATGAAAATCAATTCCAATATATG
>NZ_JBFPJH010000572.1:0-1833 GCF_040838255.1 Bacillus sp. C30
GAATTATCGGACGAGAAGCATTAGGAGCAGGGACAGATATTGATAAATTACAACGAGCGCTCCGTTCTGTGGATGCTGGAAACTCAATTCAACAAGTACGAAATGAATTAAGAGATTTACAACAAGAAGCCGGAAGAACGGAGAAGAAGTTTGAAGGGTTAAAAATTGGATTAGAAAATGTTATCGGTGGTATAGCAACTGGCGTTGGTATATCCACTGCGATTGAAAAAGCGATGGATATGTCAAAGTTAAAAACAAAAATTGACGTATCTTTTGAAGTGCCAGAGTCATCTAAAAAGTCAGTTGAAGAATCAGTAAGGACTGTTACTGCGTATGGTGTTGACATAGATGAAGCTTTAGAAGGAAACCGTAGGCAATGGGCATTAAATAAAGATGCTTCTGATGAAACGAATGCAGCTGTAGTCAAAGGTGCTGCTGGTATTGTAGCAGTTTATTCCGATATTGATTTTACTGAATTAATTCAAGAAGCAAATGAGATCGGTGCAACTTTAGGAATCACTAACGAAGAAGCATTAGGTTTAGTCCAGACACTTTTAAAAATGGGATTTCCACCTGAACAATTAGATATTATTGCTGAATACGGGGATCAGATGATTCAAGCTGGATTCACAGCTAAAGAAGTCCAAGGCATAATGGCAGCAGGGATTGATACGAAAAGCTGGAATATCGACAACCTTTTAGATGGAGTGAAAGAAGGACGTATCAAAATGGCTGAGTTTGGGGCTGGTGTAGATAAGTCTATGCAAGAGGTTTTGGATAAAACAAAGATTTCGGCAGATCAATTTGAAAAATGGGGGCAAGCAATAGCTGATGGCGGTGAAAACGGACAAAAAGCGATGCTCGAAGCAACCAAGGCTCTAGCTGGTGTTGAGAATGCAACAGACAGGAATGTACTTGGCACGAAGATGTTCGGTACCCTTTGGGAAGACCAAGGAAAGAAAATCATTGATACCATTTTAAAAGCAGAAGGAAAACAAGTTGATTTAAAAAAAGGTGTAGAGGATTTGCATAATACCACTTCTAAATTAGATGCGTCTCCAGCAGCTAAAATGCAAAAAGCTATGAATGATTTACAGAAGGCACTTGAACCGGTGTTATTAGTAGTAGCAGATCTTGTTTCGAAATTTGCAGAATGGATCTCTAATAATCCAGAATTAGCAGCTACTTTGACAGCTATTGGTGTTGCTATTGGTGTGATTTCTGGTACAGTTATGGCTCTTGCTCCTATCGTTATGGCGTTCATGAGTCTCTTTGGGATTGGGGCAGCTGCAGCGGCTACGTTTGTTGCTGTAATTCCTATTATTATAGGGCTTATAGCAGCCCTAGGCATTGCGATTTATAAAAATTGGGACGATATCAAAAAATGGACTATCGAGGTTTGGAATTCAATTACAGAATTTCTAACAGGCATCTGGGACAGCATATCTCAATGGGCAACTGAAGCATGGGAAAGTATTAGTGAATCTACAGCTTCTGTATGGAATTCAATTAAGGAGTTTTTAGTAGAACTATGGAATGGAATAACGGAGTCCTTATCTGAAACATGGAATTCGATTGTTGAAACTACTACGGAAACATGGAATTCCATCGTAGAGTATTTGACAGGAATTTGGGATGGAGTAGTTGAAACATTATCAGAAGTTTGGAATCGTATCAGTCAAACTACTTCCGAAGTGTGGATGGCGATTAGTGAGTTTTTCATTAGCACCTGGAATGGATTAGTTGCCTTTCTGACCCCTATTTTACAAAGAATTGCTGATTTCTTCTCTATGATTTGGAACGGCATTTCCACAGTGATTCAAACTGTATGGA
>NZ_JBFPJH010000512.1:0-1817 GCF_040838255.1 Bacillus sp. C30
TACCGAACGGATTAGTGGATGCGCATAAGACACTCGTTAGAGAGATTACATGGAATAAACTGGACATGTTTCAAAAGAAAGGATGTTGTTAGGATGATGGGTGGAATAACGGAAATGGATGTATTGCTATTCGTTGTATTTAATATAGCGGCAGCAATAGACCTGTTGGATATGACGTATTGCGAGCTGTAAAAACGACAAAAAGGCCTATAGAAAGGCCTTATGTCTAGTAAACTATACCAAATGACAGAAGCTCATTCTTATTTTAACAGGCCTTAGGGTGGAATACTAGTTTTGTTAGAAAGAAAATTCAGTCTTATTTGAGGTTATAGAATTGAGAATACCAAAAAGCCCCGAGATTCGGGGCTGTAACAAGGGTAAAGAATTGAAAGGGAAATTCCCAATCGTTGATAAATAAGAAAGGTATGTAAAGTTTACTATAAATATATACAGATTGACAGTGGTAGTTTATGACAAAAAAAGAACCTGTTTGCACAGGTTAAAAGTCAGGGTATTTCGTACTTAAGATGAATCAACCATATTTTAACAGATTATAAGTTCGAATGCTAGTTTTATAAGTCGGAAAATTCAGTTATTTATGCCGATACAATACGCTCCGTACGAGTAGAGCGCATGTACTTAACTTTAATTACAAGGCTGAATCAGTATATCAAGTATCTATCAAATTGTAAATGGAGGGGTAGCTTGTGATAGAAAACCCAATGGTTTTACATAACGGGTACGGCATTCGTGATCCACAGGAAGATGAACCGGTACCGTTCAAAGATATATGTGGATCGGATGTATTTCTAGAGGAAGACGTCCTCGTTTCTCCAGACGGAGAAATTTTACTACGGGAGAATGCTATTCCTTACTTACTCACTATTTTAGGATTCCAGGAAAGAATGGCAGGTGAATGGGATGAGTTTACAACAAAAGATTGAAAATGAGGTTTTTATTTTAAGGCACCTAATCGATCGATACAAGCGTTGTGTTGATTCCGAATCTATTTGTGTGGTAATTGCCTATGAATATGGACTACAGGCGCTGATAGAAATCTATGAAATGAGTAAGCAAAAAGAGGTGATTCCGTTTTGAACGCTTCAATAGAAGAATTAGAAAAAACGCTATCTGTGGAACGAAGAAGGCTAAGTGAATACCAACGGGAATTAGAAAGGCTAATAGAAAAGAAACCGATTGTTGAAAAAAATATTCGAGAAACTACAGGTAAAATCTTTGACCATGAAGCTTCCATTTTTGTTCTAAAAAGCATGGCGAAGGAGTGAATCAATTGGAAATCACAAACGGTGCTGCAATTACCAAAAGTAAAAAAGCGAAAATCATTATCTACTCAAAGCCAGGTAACGGGAAAACAACGGTTGCTGGATTGCTACAAGGTAAAACATTAGTCCTTGATATCGATGGGACAAGCCAAGTGTTATCTGGTTATGAAAATGTAGATGTAGCTAAAATTGATGGTGAAAATCCACATGATAGCATCCTACAGTTTTACGCATTCGCAAAAGCGAACATTAGTAAGTATGACAACATCTTCATCGATAATCTAACGCATTACCAAAAGTTATGGTTGCTTAAAAAAGGCGAAAATACAAAAAGCGGTATGCCGGAATTAAAAGACTACGCCTTACTAGATAACCATCTTCTAAAGTTAGTGGAAACATTTAATTCGTTAGATGCAAATGTTATTTTCACAGCTTGGGAGACAACAAGAAATATCACTCATGATGATGGTCAGCAATACACACAATTCATTCCTGATATTCGGGATAAGATCGTCAATCACATTATGGGAATCG
>NZ_JBFPJH010000560.1:0-1790 GCF_040838255.1 Bacillus sp. C30
GGAATATACTCATATTTTGTAGATTCATACGTATGTATGAATCTCTATTTTTTTATTATATTTTAAAAATTTATTAATTTTTAAAATATAAGTCTAGGAATATTTGAATAAATCTAAATTATCGTGTAGAATAATGTTGTAAAATGTAAACGTTTTTCTAAGGGGAGGCTAAAAAGATGGTAGTAGCATACAAACATGAGCCATTTACAGATTTTTCAGTAGAGGCTAATAAATTAGCGTTTGAAGAGGGTTTAAAGAAAGTAGAATCTTATCTTGGACAAGACTATCCATTAATTATCGGGGGAGAAAAAATCACTACAGAAGACAAAATTGTTTCTGTAAACCCTGCAAATAAAGAGGAACTTGTTGGTCGTGTTTCAAAAGCAAGCCGTGAATTAGCTGAAAAAGCAATGCAAGTAGCGGATGCAACATTCCAAACTTGGAGAAAGTCAAAACCAGAAATGCGTGCAGATATTTTATTCCGTGCTGCAGCAATCGTTCGTCGTAGAAAACATGAGTTCTCTGCTATTCTTGTAAAAGAAGCAGGTAAACCATGGAATGAGGCAGATGCTGATACAGCAGAAGCAATCGACTTTATGGAATATTATGCTCGTCAAATGTTGAAATTAAAAGACGGTATTCCAGTAGAAAGCCGTCCAATTGAATATAATCGTTTCTCTTACATTCCATTAGGAGTAGGTGTTATCATTTCTCCTTGGAACTTCCCATTCGCAATTATGGCAGGTATGACAACAGCTGCTTTAGTTTCTGGTAACACAGTATTACTAAAACCAGCTAGTACAACTCCTGTAGTAGCAGCGAAATTTATGGAAGTATTAGAAGAAGCTGGTTTACCAGCTGGCGTAGTAAACTTCGTTCCAGGTAATGGCTCTGAAGTTGGTGACTACTTAGTAGATCACCCTCGTACACGTTTCGTTAGCTTTACTGGATCTCGCGATGTAGGTATTCGTATTTACGAACGTGCAGCAAAAGTAAACCCGGGACAAATTTGGTTAAAACGTGTTATCGCTGAAATGGGCGGTAAAGATACAATCGTTGTTGATAAAGAGGCAGATCTTGAATTAGCAGCTAAATCTATCGTTGCATCAGCATTCGGATTCTCAGGACAAAAATGTTCTGCATGTTCTCGTGCAGTAATCCATGAAGATGTATACGATCATGTATTAAATCGTGCTGTTGAATTAACAAAAGAATTAACAGTAGGTAACCCAGATGCAAAAGATATTAACATGGGACCTGTTAATGACCAAGCTGCATTCGATAAAGTAATGAGCTATGTTGTAATTGGTAAAGAAGAAGGTAAAATCGTATCAGGTGGCGAAGGAGACGATTCTAAAGGCTGGTTCATCCAACCAACAATCGTTGCTGACGTTGCAGAAGATGCTCGCTTAATGAAAGAAGAAATCTTCGGACCAGTAGTAGCATTCTGTAAAGCAAAAGACTTTGATCATGCACTTGCAATTGCAAACAATACAGAATACGGTTTAACAGGAGCAGTTGTTACTAACAACCGTGACCATATTGAAAAAGCACGTGAAGACTTCCACGTTGGTAACTTATACTTCAACCGTGGATGTACTGGTGCAATCGTAGGTTACCAACCATTCGGTGGCTTTAACATGTCTGGTACAGACTCTAAAGCTGGTGGTCCTGACTACTTAGCACTTCACATGCAAGCAAAAACTACTTCTGAAACTTTATAAGAAATAGTAGAAAAGATCTTCACAGACTGTGAAGATCTTTTCTTTTTGAGAAACTCTCTATAATAG
>NZ_JBFPJH010000513.1:0-1786 GCF_040838255.1 Bacillus sp. C30
ATATAGGATTCAGTTCATGTTATATAAATCAATTGTGAGAAAGGAACAGATGTAATGAATCAAATTTCATTTGAAGATTTATTTGAAGAAGAAAAAGAAAAGGTGGAGGTAGCCGAGATACCCGTACCGTTATCGCCATTGCAAAAAGCTATTTTGGAATTACTTAATTCTGAAGAAATAAGTGCACTTGAGCTATGTGAACGATTAATACGATCTGGTAAAATACCCGATGAAAGATTCACTACGAATAAGCCGAAAGCATATGGGCAAGTATGCTTAATATTAGAGGGTTTTGTTACGGAAGGAAAGCTTATTTTTATCAAAAATGATGAGAAAAGAGATAGGGTATATAAATTGAAAGAAGAAGTTTCTAACGGATAAGATGTACAGTGGGAAATGAATGATTGGTTCCCCGTAACTATTAATATCTACAAAAAGGTGTCAATCTCACTTAGATTGACACCTTCATACTTTTAACATCTTACATATTTACGTTTGAAACCAAGTCTTCCTCTATCAACTTCTTTCTGAATACTTTCGTGAGCATTTAGTAAACTGCTTTTTTTCTTATCACGTTTTACTTCAACTATACCAACTTCTTTTGCAGTGTCGACTGCCTTTTCGTGTAGTGGTACATATGAAATTGCCACAGTGTTTAGAAAATTATTCATAGCGGATTTTGTTCGTTCTGGTGAATCATGAATTGTATTTTTCACCATTTCAAGCATATCGGAAATTTTACTTTCGGAAAACTCATTGTCTTTGCGATTTCCTAAAAGCCAGCAGTAGCAACTCCAGCCTGCAGACATTCTAAGCTCATCCCCACTTGCAATCCATTTATCAGCAACGTCTTGTGCGATATTTGATTCTGATAAAGTTACTGCTACAACATAGTCGGATAGCATATAAAAATACGCCCCATCCATCCAACGATTAAAATCAGATTCATTCATAGCTTTTGGATCTGCAATAATGCCTGCAAAGTACATTGCATCGTAGTTACCTGTGGAATAAAGTTCCTCAGCTAACTCTTTCCATCTAGTTATAATCATGAGAATATTACATTAAGATAAACGGGAAAGAGACAAAATAGATGTATAACTTTCTGCATAGGTTTTTAAAGTGGGAGAATGTAAATAATATTTTATCTTTGGCACTTTCTCTGTAGTGTTATGTTATTATTTGGTAAGGGGATAAATGGAATTTAAAGTTAAACATGTGAGGTTGGTTACAAATGATAAAGAAATTTACTAGAGTAGTATTAACGGCGGTGATGCCAATCGGTCTTATTGCGGGGTGTGGAACTGCTGAAAAAACTGAAGCAAAAGAGCCGAAAGCGGTACAAGCGGAGAAAAAGGATTATACGGATTACTCATATGGTAGCAAAGGTATATTAGTAAGCGGAAAAGCGAAAGAACGTCTACAATACGAGGTTGGGTATATGGATGATAACAAGTTAATTGGGATTGATGAAAATATTGAGGACTGTATTATTTTAGATAATAAAGATGAAGCAGGTTACATTTGGAAACAAATAGAGCGCGGATCTATTATTGAAGTGCAATATGGTAAGGAACGCAAAGACATCGTAGGGGTACAATTAGTAGGAGATCGTAAGCCATACGAAATTAGTGATAAGTTTGATCGAAATACGATAAATGAGATTGTTGGACAAGTTAAAGGTAATTTGTAATAGATGTATTTCGCTAGTATATGATCTATTATCATGAAATGGCGAATCGCATACATAAAAGTTTGGAATCAACGGCATTTTTAATATGAAAAT
>NZ_JBFPJH010000054.1:0-16629 GCF_040838255.1 Bacillus sp. C30
TCACTGAATTTTCTAGTATCATGTTTTTAGATACTTATAATAAGGGGGATATAACAAATGAAAAATGTAATTGAGAAACGCCTTATTCGCGCGGAAGTCTCTACTGAATTGACATGGGACCTTTCTGATTTATACGAATCTGATAAAGAGTGGGAAACTGCATTACGTGTATTAACAGCCGATATAAAAAAACTTGATGCATTTAAAGGACAATTACACAATAGCCCCGCTACCTTATTAAATTGCCTACTTTTAGAAGAAGAGCTTTTAATGAAGTTAACAAAAATCGGCGCATATGCAAATTTAAAAGAATCCGCTGATCGTATAGATTCAGTTATTCAAGCGAACTCTTCCAAAATTTACGCTCTAGGAACGAATGTACATACCGCGCTATCCTTTATTCATAACGAAATTCTCTCATTTGAGGAGGGAACAATTGAAAAATATTTAACTGAGGAAATAAAACTTGAACCTTTCCGTAAATCATTACTAGAGATACTCAAAAAGAGGCAGCACACACTCTCTCCTGAAACAGAAGAAGCTCTTGCTGCACTCGGCGAAGTTCATAGTTCACCCTACAAAATTTACGGCATGACTAAATTAGCCGATATGGATTTCCCCTCTATACAAGATGAACAGGGAAATGATTTGCCTGTATCGTTTGCATTATTCGAAAGTAAATATGAATTTTCTCCAAGCGCATATATACGTAAAAAAGCATATTCATCATTTGTTTCCACATTGAAACGATATAAAAATACAGTTGCAACAACATATGCTACTGAAGTAAAAAAACAAGTGGCGCTTTCTCGTTTGCGCAAGTATGAGTCCGTTACCCATATGCTTTTAGAACCTCAAAAGGTTCCACTTGAAATGTATAACAACCAACTAGATATTATTTATAACGAATTAGCGCCTCATATGCGCCGTTTTGCAGATTTAAAAAAGAATGTATTAGGGCTTGATCAAATGCTTTTCTGTGACTTACATGCACCGTTAGATCCTGAATTTAATCCAACAATCACTTACGAAGAAGCTGGCAAACTCATTCAAGATTCTTTAAAAGTATTAGGAAATGAATATAGTTCCATTATCGAAAAGGGCTTCAAAGAAAGATGGGTAGACCTTGCAGATAACGTAGGAAAATCAACAGGCGCCTTCTGCTCTAGCCCATACGGTTCTCACCCTTATATTTTAATTACATGGCAGGGTACGATGCGCGGGTGTTTCACATTAGCTCATGAATTTGGACATGCTGGTCATTTTTATTTAGCAAATAAAAATCAGCGTATTATGAATGTGCGTCCATCTATGTACTTCGTTGAAGCTCCATCAACGATGAATGAATTACTATTAGCCCAGCATTTACTTGCGACTACTGAAGATAAGAGGATGCGCAGATGGGTTATTCTGCAACTACTCGGCACATATTACCATAACTTCGTTACCCATCTACTTGAGGGAGAATATCAAAGAAGAGTATACGATCTAGCAGAAGAAGGGCAAGCACTCACAGCTACAACTTTAACTGAAATAAAAACGAAGGTCCTTTCGACATTCTGGGGAGATTCCGTAGAAATTGATGAAGGCGCCGGTTTAACATGGATGCGTCAACCTCACTATTATATGGGCTTATATTCTTACACATATTCTGCGGGACTAACTGCTTCTACCGCTGTAGCTCAAATGATTAAAGAAGAGGGACAACCTGCTGTTGATCGCTGGCTTGATGTGCTCCGTGCAGGCGGTACAATGAAACCACTTGAATTAATGAAACACGCTGGAGTAGACATGTCAAAACCAGATGCAATCCGTAAAGCTGTTTCTTACGTAGGTTCCTTAATTGATGAATTAGAACGTTCTTATCAAGAATAAAAATAAGCCCTCGCTTTATGAGGGCTTATTCTAAATTTACTTTCCAAATCTTTTGCGGTATCCGCACTTTCTACATAGTTCTTCTACTGCAACCCTTTTTGAAAATCCATCTACAATATTGTTCGCTCTTTCGCCTTCAATAATATTAGAGAATGAATCATTATTAATATTTCCAAGATTAATAATTCCCTCACCATCTAGACAACAAGGAATAACCGTTCCGTTCGCTAAGATTCCAGCCTGATTTCGAAGACCATGACAGAATCCTTTTCCATCATCCTCTTCTTCATGCAATGCCGGCCACTGGAATTCATAGTCTTGATTAATAAAGACACGTTCCGCAATTTTTATACCTTTTCCCGGTGTAAGCTTCTCTTCAATTTGATAAGATAGATCAAACTCATTTTCAATTATAGATAATAAATCCCTATTTTTTTGGATTTCAGCATTTGTTTTATTATCCTGAGTTAAATTCCATAATCTTAGTGAAACGATTAAGTCCGATTGACTTGTTGCCTCTCTAATGAAAGAAAGTATACTCCTTACATAGCCCTCTTTATCTTGCGAACCTGGGTGTCCATCAAAACTGTGCAGTGAAAAATTCATTTGTCTTAACGCAGGCTTATTTAACAGTCTATGCCTTCTCTTATTAATTAACGTTCCGTTCGTTGTAATATTAACTTTAAACCCTTTTTCATGGCTTAAATCTAATAGTTGATCTATTTTCGGATGGAGCAACGGCTCACCCTTCACGTGCAAATAAATGTAGTCTGTGTGAGGTTTAATTTGGTCTAATCTTTTAGCAAAATCCTCTACAGAAATGAATTGCTTCTGCCTTTCCGTCGGCGGACAAAAGCTGCACGCAAGATTACATACACTCGTAATCTCCAAGTAAAACTTCTTAAACTTCTTCACCTTTAATTCCTCACTTCTATGACTACTTATACTTTTTCCCTCTTCATATTACAGCATATTTTTTTAGAAATAGAAACATACTTATTTTAGGAAATCTACATACCATCTATTAATGTTTAAAAGACCATCGGTGATTTTTGTCCAATGGTCTTTTTTACTCTTTATATACAAATGAAAAATTTATTTATGATACGGTTCACCACGATTAATCCGAAACGCTCTATACACCTGCTCAAGCAATACTAATCGCATTAATTGATGTGGTAATGTCATCTTCGAAAAAGAAAGAGATTCGTTTGAACGCTTCATTACTTCAGAACTAAGCCCCAGTGATCCGCCAATTACAAATGTGATCTTGCTCTTTCCATATGTAGCAAGGCGATCTATACTTACCGCAAATTCTTCTGATGATTTTTGTTTTCCTTCTATAGCTAACGCAATGACATGCGTATCATCAGAAATTTTATCCAGTATACGAATACCTTCTTTTTCTTTTACAATTAACATTTCTGCTGCACTTAAATTTTCTGGTGCCTTTTCATCTGACAATTCAATTACTTCTACTTTCGCGTACGAAGATAATCGTTTTAAATATTCTGCTATACCTTGTTTTAAGTACTTTTCTTTTAATTTCCCAATTGAAATAATCGAGATATTCACATTTATTCCCCACCTTACAAACATGTTATCCACAGGACTTATCCACATATCCACAAATGTTACCCACATATTGTGTGAGAATCTGTGTTCGATACAACATATGTCGCCTCATTTTGACAAAATTCACATGTTTTTTTCTCTTCTTTAGAGTTATCCACATTGTTAATAACCGGTGCGACTTCACATTCATCCACAATGATATCTAATGCTAATTCAACATGTTCTAAACAACAAGGTAAATTCATATTCTTCACCTCACTTTTCTACAATAGAAAACAGGAGGTAGGCCCTCCTGTTTTTAATACTTTTGAATGCCTAATTTCACCGTTGTTGTCGCTCGTTTTGTACCACGATAAAACGTAAGAGTCATTTTATCATTAATTTTTTTATTATATAAGGCCGTGCGGAACCCAATAATATCGTGCACCGCTTTTCCATCTACCGCCACAATAACATCATGTTCTCTAAGACCCGCATCCGTACCTGGCGAAGGACTTTTCACATCTAAAATGCAGACTCCTTCTGTTACGTTACCTGGTAAGTGTAATGTTTTTGACCAATAGTAACTCGGAATCTCATTTAATGATCTTAGTTCAATCCCAACGTAAGGTCTTCTTACTTTACCGTACTTTTCTAGTTCATTCATAATAGGAACAGCTCTCGTAACTGGAATAGCTAGTCCAATTCCTTCTACTTCTTTTGCTGCAATTTTCATTGAGTTAATACCTATTAATTGTCCCTCTACATTTACAAGCGCTCCACCACTATTACCTGGATTAATTGCCGCATCTGTTTGCAATACTTCTACTTGCCAATCGTAATGTCCATCTTGATCTAAATCTACAGGAACAATACGCTCATTAGCCGAAATAATACCTTGTGTGACAGTTCCGGAAAATTGTAACCCCAGTGGATTTCCAATCGCAATAACTGGTTCTCCTCTACGAACGGTATTAGAGTCGCCAATTTCAATCACTTTCTTCACATGCTTCGCATCTATTTCTAGTACAGCTAAGTCCGTGACTACATCGGTTCCTAATACTTTACCTGGAATTTTCTTACCGTCACTTAAGCTCACTTCAATACGATTCGCCCCAGCAACAACGTGGTTATTCGTTACAATATACGCATGTCCATCTGTTCTCTTATAAATCACACCAGATCCTGTACCAGCTTCCGAATCAGCCTCTGAAAAATTGTCTCGTTGAATATTAATAACACCAACAACAGCCTCTGAAGCACGATCAACAGCGTCTACAAAGCTAATCTGTTTAACAGGAACATTTCCACTTTGAGCTTCAGCCATATTTTTTTCACTTGCTTCAGCTTGCGGAAGCTTACCTGCATGATTTGAAAATAAAGGAGCTCCAAATGCAAATAATGAAGCCCCTACAATCGTCCCCGCTATGCTAGAAATGACAATACCTTTATGTTTCTTTTTGCCTGCACGTTTAATACGATATTTTTCTTCATCAATAAAGGACATATTTGTTCACCTATCTTCCTGAAAACAACTATATTCACCTTTATTGTTTACTAAAATGAAGAATTATACGTATTGAATTTTCGTGGGCACTTTTTGATCTGTATCATGTATTTCAAAGGATTTTCCAACCCCAAAACCTTTTTCTTCTAATACTTGTGATACAGACATACGCGCTAATTCTTTCATGTTATTATCTAAGCTTAAATGTGCTAAATAAATGTGTTTTGTCTCATCTGTAATAACATCAGCCATCGCTAATGCAGCGTCCTCATTACAAACGTGGCCAACGTCGCTTAAAATACGTCGCTTAATGCTCCATGGATAGCGTCCCATACGAAGCATTTCCACATCATGATTGCTTTCAAACACGAAAGCATTTGCTCCCTTAATAACACCTTTCATACGGTCACTTACGTAGCCCGTATCTGTAATAAGAGCTAACTTTCTATTATTATTATGAAAAGCGTAAAACATCGGTTCCGCCGCATCATGAGAAACACCAAATGATTCAACTTCAATATCCCCAAATGTTTTCACGTCTCCTACTGAGAAAATGAATTTTTGATCAGTTGGGATATTACCTATTAAATGTTCCATTGCATTCCATGTTTTCTCGTTCGCATAAACAGGTAAATCATATTTACGCGCCAATACACCTAATCCTTTAATGTGATCACTATGCTCATGTGTTACAAGAATACCTGATATGTCATTTATATTCAGTTCAGCTTGTTTAAATAAAGCCTCTGTCGCTTTACCACTTAAACCTGCATCGACAAGCAGTTTTTTTTCATCTGTTCCTACATATAGCATATTCCCTGTACTTCCACTTGCAAGTACACTAAAATGCATGCTCATTCTTTCTCACTCCATTATGTTCTTCCGGCACTTGAGTTTCCCCTAATTCCATAACTTGTCCTTCAATTGCATTCACAAAAAAATCCTTTTTTTGTTCTGTCTTTAAGTTCCATGTTGGAGCAAGCACTTGTATATTAGAAGAAGACTCCGCAAGAGTCGCATATCCAATCTGCGCCTCTTTCACGTGCGTATTTTCTGCAATTTTATTTTTCAAATATATATTTTCTAAAGCTGTTTGAGCAGTAATAATTTCTTGTTCTTTCGTCTTTTCGCTTTCGCCCATTTCCTTCAAATCCGTTAACATTGTTTGTGTATATGAAATAAGCTCATTTTTTTCATTTAAATCTACAACAATCATCGCACGATTATTGTAGAAGATTGGTTTATCTTTATACTTTTGAAAGAAGTAAATTTTTGAGTCCTTTATTGCTCCAAACTCATATTTTTGTCCATCCAGCACATAATTTTTCAAAAACTCATTATACTTATCTTTTGACAATGATTTTGTATTTAAAAAAGGCTCTTTTAATTTACCCTCTATTTGATATTCGTCTTGCACATGCGCTGTCTGATTTTTTAAAGATTGCACATCTTCTTCTTTGAAACCCTTATTTTTTGCCATTATAAATGACTCTTTTTTCGGTTCTTTAGGGAAATTTCCCATAGTAATTTTTTCAGCTTTTAATTGTTGATCGATTTTCGTTTCCGTCACAAGTTCTAATTGATTACTATCTTGCTTTTGAATGAACTGAAAGATAAGAAAGAGGTCTAAAACAAAAAAGGTCACAATAAATATGGTTTTAATTCGATCCCAATCCATTTAGTCCCCCCTCACTCCACTCATATATTTGTTGCTTACCATCTTCTTCACATTTTACATACCATATCGGCTGTAAGACAGCAATTCTCACATCACTGATGGACGGTTCCAATGACATTTTATAACCAATACCAACATCCTGAATTGATTTTTTATCAATTTCTGGATTATTCTCTAGTGATGTCATCACTATACGACCTGATGCGAGAGAAGTTGTTTGTTGTTTACTAGGCAAAGTAATACTGAACTCAAAAAAGGGTCTTTCATACTGCATAATTTCACCTGAACCCCATACTTGTTTTAACTCCGCTATTCCATTTGCATTAAATACAGGCAAACCATCCTCATATAAACGGAATGAAGATTTCCTCCCATTAATATAATCAAAACGATAGGACTTCAAGGATCCACTATGCCCACTTACAAAGTCAAAACTTTTTTGTAAAATTACCGCATTATCCGTAGATTTATCACCATGTACAGCGGAATTTTTATATTTCAACATTGCATCCGACTTATCAATTTCCATAGAACGGATGCCATCTGTAAATGTTTCCTTTGTTTTCTCAGAAATAGGACTTAAATAACGTGGATCACTAAATAAAGCATTTTTAAATGGATCCACTTCTAGTTTAGCTGTAATATACTCTGCCTTACTTAATTCCGTAATCCCCTCTGGTAAAAAAAGTTTTTTTGTATCATTTATTTGATACTCAAAATATGGTCTTGCTACTGTTATAAGTTGATTTTGAGCATTTATAATATCCTTTATATAAGCACCACTCAATGTTGCTTGATATATTTTATGAGAAGTATCATAGGAAACAAAGCTAACTTTAATTTCTTGGTCCTTACTTCTAGAAGGATCAATTATAATACGATTAAAACTTCTGTTACTTTCTATGTTTTTATCTTTAATATTAAACATATTTTTAATCGTATCTAACGGGATATTTGTAGGAAAAACAAATTCAATTTTTTCTTCTCCGTGTACATAAGACAGAAAATCACCTTTAGGGACTGTCCCCGTTATTTCCTCGAAATTATGTAATTCTCCGTTTTCAAGAATTTTATAGATCGAATCCACATTTTCCTTCTTTTCGCTTACATAATGATTTTTCTCTTTATGAATAACAACAGAGGATGGGCGAACAACCTCCGAAATCTTTATCGTATTTATCTCTTCGTTACCTTGAACGAACTTTGTATTTTGCATAGAAGTAGAATCAGGAACATATGTCCACAAGTTAAAAGTAAGAAATAGACTAATGACAACCAAATTAATTAGAACTATCGTTTTAAAGTTTTCCATACTCATTCCCAATCGTCCTCTTCATCTGTCGCCATTGGCAATGTGAAATAAATAGTTGTCCCTTTTCCTTCCTCACTTTTCGCCCAAACCGAGCCGCCATGTGCCTCAATCATTTCTTTCGCAATGGCTAACCCAAGACCTGTACCACCCATTTGTCTCGAACGCGCTTTATCTACACGATAAAAACGTTCAAATATTTTATCTACATTTTCTTTCGGAATTCCCATTCCTTGATCACTCACACTAATCTCTAATAACTCCCCGCGGTCACGTAGGCGATATGTTACTGTACCACCTTCTGGCGAATATTTTAGTGCATTGGAAATAATGTTATATAAAACTTGTGTAATTTTGTCTGTATCCATATCAATAAATCGAGATTTTTTAGAGAAAGATCGTTTGAAGCTTACATTTTGCTCTTTAGACATTTCAAAACGATCGATAACGTTATTAAAGAAATCAGTAAAGTCGACCCATTCCTTCATTAAGCGATGTTCTGTACTATCTAGTTTAGATAGTTGTAACAATGCATTTACAAGCCTGATCATTCTTTCCGTTTCTTCTTGTGTAACTGTTAAAAATTGCGGTGCAATATTTGGATCTTGCCATGCTCCATCAGTAAGTGCTTCTAAGTAACTGCGCATCGTTGTTAACGGCGTTCTTAACTCATGAGATACGTTCGCAACAAACTCACGGCGCTCTTGTTCTATCCGCTCCTGCTCTGTTACATCATATAATACAGCAATTAAACCATTTGCCTTCCCTGTTTCTTTTTGAATAACAGAGAAACTAGCACGTAAAATATATGGTTCATTTCTCGTACTAAAATCTAATAAAACTGAATCAGGCTCTTCATATAAATGATCCAGTGTAAATTCTTCTTGTATTCCTAGCACTTCTAACACTGATTGATCTAGCGCCGTTTCACGCGAAACATTTAACATCTTTTCCGCAGGATCATTTAATAAAATGATATCCCCTTTTCGATCAGTAGCAATTACTCCATCTGTCATATGTGATAAAACGGATGATAATTTTCGTCTTTCACTTTCTGTGGAGGAACGAGCTTGTTGTAATTTTTTAGATAAATTGTTAAAAGATAATGCTAATTGTCCAATCTCATCGTGACTATGCACCTTTACTTTTCGCGAATAATTTCCTTTCGCCATTTCAATTGCTTGTCTTCGCATATCTGAAATTGGTCTCGTAATTGTTTGAGCCAATAAAATTCCAAGTACAGCTGTTACTAATAAAGCAATTACTGTCCCCGTTGCGAAAATTTGGTTGATGTCCTTCATTTGTTTATACACATCTTCCATAGATGCAACGATATGAATGACACCAAGTACCTCTCCGCCTGGCTCTTTTAGAATAGGGGTAATCATAACTTGAACTCTATGACCTGTATTTCCATCTTTCTCAATCTTTGACTCTGGTTTCTTTTGTACCATTACCCGTTGTACAGCTGTATCTGCTGACGTTCTTCCTACCTTATTTTGCTTAGACCCGTCTGAAATTGCCATTAATTTTTTAGTAGAATCAATTACACTTACTTCTTGAATATCTTTCTTACGATCTGATGCGAATTTTTGAATCGAATCATTAATAGCTTTATCTACTGATTCTGTTTTAGGACGTTCTTTTACAAACTCTTGCTTCAGGTTATAAGAAAGTAGATTTGTTTGCTGCGTTAAGGAATCTTGAAAGCCTTTTACAAGGCTTTTTTCTAATTCCCTGACGAAATATACGCCAATTACTTGCATTGCTATTAATATTAACAGCATATATATGAGCACAAATTTTAAATGAATAGATTGAAAAAAACCAACTTTCTTCATATACTATTCCTGTTCTGGGTCACGCAAGTAATACCCTACCCCACGTCTAGTTACAATTAAAGTAGGATGACTTGGATTATCTTCAATTTTTTCGCGTAAACGACGTACTGTTACGTCTACTGTACGTACATCTCCAAAATAATCATAACCCCAAACTGTTTGTAATAAATGTTCACGAGTCATAACTTGACCTAAATGCTTCGCTAAATAATGTAGTAATTCAAATTCACGATGTGTAAGCTCAATGCTTTCTTCACGCTTTGTTACACTATAAGCGTTCGAATTAATAACGATTGGTCCAATAACCATTTCGGTATTTTCTTCTTTCTCTGCAGCACCACCCTGCTGATGGCGACGTAAATTCGCTTTCACACGAGCAAGTAACTCCCTAGTACTAAATGGCTTCGTTACATAATCATCTGCCCCAAGCTCAAGCCCTAATACTTTATCAATTTCAGAGTCTTTTGCTGTAAGCATAATAATTGGCATTTCTGAGCTTTTACGTATTTCACGACATACCTCTAAACCGTCTTTTCCCGGTAACATAATATCTAATAAAACCATATCTGGCTGTTCTTCATTTGCTTTTTCAATCGCCTCATCACCATCATGCGCCATTACAATTTCAAAACCTTCTTTTTCTAGGTTGAACTTCAAAATATCCGCAATTGGCTTTTCATCATCAACTACTAAAATTTTCTTTCCCATCATCGTCTATTTCCTCCTTATAAAAATATGATCAATAATCCTCAAACATATTGGTGTTTCTATAGTATGTTCCTATATGACAACAATCTTAGTCTAAGTATTTCTCCTCTATTCTCATAGACTCATGTATCATCCACTTTTACACAGAATCCTATACGATCTATAGAAAAACCTCTAGCTTCAACTGCTAGAGGCTCCTCATTCTATTGTAAAATAACTACCCACATTTGTAAAACTGGACAAAATAAAAAGGATATTAAGTGGGCCCACTTAATATCCTGAGAGTGGCTCGGGACGGAATCGAACCGCCGACACGAGGATTTTCAGTCCTCTGCTCTACCGACTGAGCTACCGAGCCAACATAAAATGGCGGTCCCGACCGGGGTCGAACCGGCGATCTCCTGCGTGACAGGCAGGCATGTTAACCACTACACCACGGGACCAAAAATGAACATAAAAAAACATGACCCGTACGGGATTCGAACCCGTGTTACCGCCGTGAAAGGGCGGTGTCTTAACCACTTGACCAACGGGCCACGAAAAATAAAATGGTGAGCCATGAAGGATTCGAACCTTCGACCCTCTGATTAAAAGTCAGATGCTCTACCAACTGAGCTAATGGCTCATACTCACCAACGTCATATTTTCGTGACGACAAGACATATCATAACATGCTATCTTTCATTTTTGCAATACCTTTTCTTATTTTTTTATAAAAAATAAGAAAAAACTCATAAAAATATGAGTTTTTTCTTAAAAAAATCAATTTTTTATATCAATTAAGCTTCGTATACGTTACGAACGATATTTGTTTGATTACGATCTGGTCCAACCGAGAACATAGATAATTGGATTCCTGTTAATTCAGAAACACGCTCTACGTATTTTCTTGCATTTTCAGGAAGCTCATCCAATGATTTCACAGCAGTAACATCTTCTGTCCAACCTGGAAGCTCTTCATATACAGGCTCACATTTCGCTAAAATGTTTAAGTTAGCTGGAACTTCATCGATAACTTCGCCATTGCATTTGTAAGCAACACAAATTTTAACAGTTGGAATACCTGTTAATACATCGATAGAGTTTAATGATAAATCTGTTAAACCACTAACACGACGTGCATGTCTTACAACAACGCTATCGAACCAACCTACACGGCGTGGACGACCCGTTGTTGTTCCGTATTCACGACCAACTTCACGAATTTGGTGACCGATTTCATCATTAAGTTCAGTAGGGAATGGACCATCACCAACACGGCTTGTATATGCTTTACATACACCTACAACGCGAGTAACTTTCGCAGGACCAACTCCAGTTCCAACTGTTACACCACCAGCAATTGGGTTAGAAGATGTAACGAACGGGTACGTACCGTGGTCGATATCAAGCATAACACCTTGTGCACCTTCAAATAATACACGATTATTGTTATCTAGTGCATCATTTAATACGACAGATGTATCGCATACGTAATGTGCGATTTGTTGTCCGTATTCGAAGTACTCTTCAAAGATTTCTTCTACGCTGAAACCTTCTGTATCGTACATTTTTTCAAACAAACGATTTTTCTCCACTAAATTACGTTCAAGCTTCTCTTTAAATGCTTCACGGTCTAAAAGATCAGCCATACGGATACCAATACGAGCAGCTTTATCCATATATGCAGGACCGATACCTTTTTTCGTTGTACCAATCTTGTTATCACCTTTACTCGCTTCTTCTAATTCATCTTGTTTTAAGTGATAAGGTAAAATAACGTGCGCACGGTTACTTACACGTAAATTATCAGTACTTACACCACGATCGTGTAAGTATTTCAACTCTTCAAGTAATGCTTTCGGATCTACTACTAAGCCATTTCCGATTACACAAATTTTCTCTTTATAGAAAATACCAGATGGAATTAAGTGTAATTTATATTTAACTCCGCCGAAAACAATTGTATGTCCCGCGTTATTTCCACCTTGATATCTTGCAACTACTTCCGCATGCTCAGAAAGAAAATCAGTGATTTTACCTTTTCCTTCGTCGCCCCATTGTGTTCCTACAACTACTACTGAAGACATTATTAAAGCACCTCCGCAATTTTCAAACGATCTATTCAAACAATATAATTGTACCAAAACAGAAAGAGAAGTCAACCAAAAAGCGAACATTTTTTTATCGAAAAACGTTTTCGTTCGTAAGAATTACATATTCACCTTATGAAAGCCCTATCTTTCATATAAAAAAAAAGAAACACATCTTATTATAAGAAATGTGTTTCTTTTTTATACTGCCTTTATGCGTGCGGTGCATGTCCATCCTCAAAGCGGCGTTCTAAGTTGACGAATTTATTAAATTCCTTAACAAACGCAAGCTCTACTGAACCTACCGGACCATTACGTTGTTTTGCAATGATAATTTCAATTGTATTTTTATTTTCTGTTTCACGGTCATAGTAATCTTCACGATATAGGAAGGCTACAATGTCAGCATCCTGCTCGATACTTCCTGATTCACGAATGTCAGACATCATCGGACGTTTATCTTGACGGGATTCTACACCACGAGATAACTGCGACAAGGCGATAACAGGTACTTGTAATTCACGTGCAATCCCTTTTAATGTACGAGAAATCTCAGATACTTCCTGCTGACGGTTTTCTCCTGATTTTCCACTTCCTTGAATAAGCTGTAAATAGTCAATCAAAACCATCCCAAGACCTTGCTCTTGCTTTAATCTACGACATTTTGCTCGAATCTCATTTACTTTAATCCCTGGTGTATCATCAATATATATACCAGCATTAGAAAGGCTACCCATCGCCATTGTTAATTTCGCCCAATCATCAGAAGTTAATGAACCGGTACGAAGTCTTTGTGCATCAATATTTCCTTCTGCACAAAGCATACGCATAACAAGCTGATCAGAGCCCATCTCTAAACTAAAAATCGCTACATTTTCATCAGTTTTCGTCGCTACGTTTTGTGCGATATTTAGTGAAAATGCAGTTTTTCCTACCGATGGACGCGCCGCCACGATGATTAAATCATTTCGCTGAAAACCTGCGGTCATCTTATCTAATTCAGTAAATCCAGTTGGTATCCCGGTAACTTCACCCTTTTGATTATGCAAAAGTTCAATTTTATCATAAGCATCTACAAGAACATCTTTAATGTTTTGGAATGCTTTTGCATTTGTTTGGTGAGATACTTCTAATATTTTTTTCTCAGCCTCATTTAAAAGGCCATCCACATCATCTTCTCGCTCGTATCCATCCGATACAATATGAGTCGCCGTTCGAATTAAACGACGTAAAAGTGCCTTTTCAGCGATGATGCGTGCATAATATTCTACGTTAGCAGCTGTTGGAACAACTTCTGCTAACTCTGCTAGATAAGAAACCCCACCAACTTCTTCTAGTAATCCTTGATCAGCCATCGCTGATGTCATTATTACTAAGTCGATTGGTTCTCCCTTATCAGACAACCCAAGCATGACTTCAAAAATCTTTTGATGTTTCGTTCGATAAAATGAGTCAGGTACCAATAGTTCCGATGCTGACGTTAACGCATCCTGATCAATTAATATGGCACCTAAGACTGCCTGCTCAGCTTCTATATTATGCGGAGGGGTACGATCAGCCATTACATCACTCATGCGCAATCCTCCTTGCTTAATTTATTTTTATTGTTCACTAACATGAACTTTTACTGTTGCTGTTACTTGCGGATGCAATTTCACATTGACGTTTGTATAACCTAATGCACGGATTGCATCATCCATTTCAAATTTACGTTTATCAAGTTTAATCTTGTGTGACTTTTGCATTACATCTACAATTTGTTTACTCGTGATAGAACCAAATAAGCGGCCACCTTCTCCAGATTTCGCCTTTACTTCTACAGTTAATTTCTCTAATGTTTCTTTCAGCTCTTTTGCATTCTCAACTTCTGCTGCTGCATCTTTTTCCTCTTTGCGCTTTTGAGCATCTAAAGTTTTCATACTGCTGTTTGTCGCTTCGGCAGCTAACCCCTGTTTTAGTAAGAAATTATTTGCATAACCGTCTGGTACGTTTTTTATTTCTCCTTTTTTACCTTTACCTTTTACGTCTTTTAGAAAAATTACTTTCATGATTGTGTGCCTCCCTGTAAATAGTCATCAATAACAAATCGAAGCTTCTCCTCCGCTTCATCTACTGTAACATTTTTCATTTGTGTGGCTGCATTTGTTAAGTGCCCGCCACCTCCTAAATTCTCCATAATTAGCTGTACATTCAATTCACCTAAAGATCTACCACTAATTCCAATGAAATTTTCTCCACGTTTTGCAATAACAAACGATGCAATGATACCTGTCATTGTCAATAATGTGTCTGCTGATTGTGCAATAAGTACTTGGTCATAATATTCATCACCATCAACTTTAGCAATCGCAATTCCATTTTTATAAATGTACGCATTTTTAATGGCTTTTGCAACTCGTAAATACTGACCCATATCTTCTTTTAAAAGTTCTTGTACAAGTACAGTGTCTGCGCCATGCGAGCGTAAATAAGAAGCGGCATCAAATGTACGAGCGCCTGTACGGAATGTAAAACTTTTCGTATCAACAATAATACCAGCTAACAATGCCGTTGCTTCTAACATTGTCATCTTTAAATTTTTCGGTTGATACTCAAGTAATTCTGTAACAAGCTCTGCCGTTGAAGAAGCGTATGGCTCCATATAAACAAGTAATGGATCTTCAATGAAATCTTCCCCGCGGCGATGATGGTCAATAACTACTACATTTTCAATCTTGTGTAACAGTTTTTCCTCCATCACCATTGAAGGTTTATGCGTGTCAACAACAACAAGTAATGAATCATCATTTGCAAATCCCATCGCTTGCCCTGGTGTAATAAAATGTGACCATAACTCTTCATTTTGTTTCACTTTATCCATCAAACGTTTGATTCCTTTATCAGAATCATTTTCATCTAATACAATATATCCTTTGCGCTCATTTAATTGAGCTACCTTTAAAATACCAATCGCTGCACCAATCGCATCCATATCAGGAGCTCTATGCCCCATTATAATGACATTACTGCTTTCTAATACTAAATCCTTTAATGCATGCGAAATAACCCTAGCACGTACACGAGTACGCTTTTCAACCGGATTCGTCTTACCACCGTAAAACTTAACTTTACCCGTTGCTTGTTTAATAGCTACTTGGTCTCCTCCTCGTCCTAATGCAAGGTCTAAACCAGATTGTGCCATCGCTCCAAGCTCTGATAAAGGTAAATCACCTGAGCCAACACCAACACTTAATGTAAGTGGTATATTCCTTTTTGATGTTTCTTCACGCACTTGATCCAAAATACTAAATTTCCCTTTCTCCATTTGCGCTAAAATACTTTCATTTAGTACAACGAAGAATCTTTCTGAAGATGCACGTTTCAAATATGCACCATACTTAACGGCCCATTCATTTAGACGTGACGTCACAAGACTTGTTATATTCGTACGTAATTGGTCATCTAATCCTTGTGTAACTTCATCATAGTTATCTAAATAAATAACAGCTAAAACAGTGCGTTGATCTTCATACATCTTTTCAATTTCTGTTTGTTCCGTTACATCAAAGAAATAAATTAGTTTTTCTTCTTTCCTTACAAAAACACGAAACTTTCGATTATTTAAAGAAACTATATCGTCAGAAGTTTCCCCCTTAATAAAAAGGAGTAATGTTTCTGATACATCGTAAAGGTGCCAACCAGCTAATGCATGCTGCCCCAAACATGATGATAAATAAGGATTCGCCCAATCAATCCCATAATCCTTATTGTATAACAAAATACCAATTGGCATTTGGTTAAATGCTTCATTACTCACTTTCTTTACCCTTGTAATCATATCTGTCGTATGTTTTTCAAAATTCCTTTGAAAAGTAAGTTCGAATCGTATAACGAAAAAAAGTACAATACAAAAGATAAAAAAGGCTGATATCCCCATAATTAAATGAAAGTAACAGAGGAGTGAAATTAGCACGAATACAAAAAATGCCAATACGTAAACAGGATATAAAAACCACTGTTTCTTATAAAATTCAGGCATGTATACAACTCCTATAAAGTAAAACTAACTCACTTTCCAGTTAGTTAAACAAATTAAAATAGTGTAA
>NZ_JBFPJH010000514.1:0-1769 GCF_040838255.1 Bacillus sp. C30
AACTAGTATTATAGTTTTTCTAGACGTTTTTTGTTTATGGGGAGATGTGATAAAGTATAAATGACAAGTGAATTATATAAAGTAGGTGAAAATGTGTGAAGACAAATGTACATAAAATTGATAAGTGGGGGAAGTTAGGAACTTTTTTGTATCAATTTCGTTATACAGTAATTGTAGCATTACTACTACTTGCGATAGTGCTCGGTATTTTTGCTCCAAAACTTCCAGGAGTATTGGGCGGTGATGGTTTCCAAACAGAAGGGGATTATCAAAAGACGAAAGAAATTTTAGATAAGGATTTTAAGCAGTCTCAAGATACACTTTTACTCGTTTTTGAGAAGGAAAAGGATACTTCGCATGAGGAGTTCCAAAAGCGTATAGAGGGGATAATAAATCAAATTGAAGAGAAAGAAAAATACGAATCTTTCCATCATCCAATGCAAAATAAAGAGATGTTACAAGATGATATCGGTTATGCGACGATTTTATTTTCCGGGAAAACAAATAAAGAACGAATGGAAAAGACATTACAATTTGCCGGGAAAATCGAGAAGGAAAGTAATAGCGTATTAAAAGTAACACCGACAGGATATCCGAAAATTAATCAAGAGATTAATGAAAGAACGCAAAATGATTTAAAAGTAGCAGAGATGATTGGATTACCTATTGCTTTTCTCGTACTATTATTCTCATTTGGTAGTCTGATTGCGTCTATTTTACCGATTGTAAATGGCGCGCTTAGTGTCATTAGTACGATGGGGATTTTATATTTTATAGGTAGTGATAAAGAGCTATCTATTTTCGTGTTAAATGTTGCACCGATGATTGGGCTCGCATTATCAATTGATTTCGCACTGTTATTTGTAAATCGTTTTCGAGAGGAAGTTGCGAAGAGAACAGTGAAAGAAGCGATAGCGATTACGTATCAAACGGCAGGGCGTGCTATCGTATTTTCAGGGTTATGTGTATTCGTCGGTTTATCAGGCTTATTTTTCTTTAAGATAGATTATATTCAGTCTGTTGCTATTAGCGGGATGATTGTCGTTATTATGAGCATTTTGTTTTCGCTCACACTTCTTCCGGCGCTATTATCTTTAATTGGTAAAAGGATATTAAAAAAGAATCAGGCGGCGCCTACGCCATCAAATGTATGGCGTAAATTTGCACAGTTTGTAATGAAACATCCAATCGTCATGATTATTGTTGTTACAACATTTATTGTTATTTGTTTATTACCGCTACGTACAGCTAACTTGCAGTTTCCTGGTGTTGAAGCGTTACCTGAAAAGAGTGATACGAGAGTTGCATTTGAGAAGTATGAAGAAGCCTTTAATAAAACTGTCCAAACACACGCTGATGTGACATTAGTAGTAGAGACGAAGAAAGATATAACAGAAAAAGAAAGTTTACAAAAGATAGAAGCTGTTGTTCAAAAGTTAAAAGACGATAAGCAAGTATATAAGGTGAAAAGTGTATATGACGGGCTAAATGGAATGAAAGCAGATCAAGTTGCTGGAATGTTACAGTCGCCAGAGGCTGCGAAAATAGCTCCTGTATTTGAAGCGTATACGAAAGGGAATAAAACAACAATGGAAGTCTTTTTGGATACGAAGCCAAGTACAGAAACCGCAAAACAATGGGTTCGTGATTTCAAAAAGAATTATAAAGAAAATGATGTTACTTATTATTTGGGCGGTATGACGACGTTCCAGCAAGAGTTAGAAGATGAAATTAAAGATAAAGTTGCAATTGGTATGTCTGTTATATTT
>NZ_JBFPJH010000515.1:0-1765 GCF_040838255.1 Bacillus sp. C30
TTGCATAATATCGTAAATCGCATTTCCAGCTGAAAGATTATCTACCAATGTAGAAAAATTATCATTATATTGCTTAAAAATCTTTGCAGCCGATGTTATCGTTTCCACATCACTCGAAGCATTTCCTATTAATTTTCCGTATGATGATACAACTTTATTTTGTTCTAACGTACCGAGTTTGAAATTTGGATTGTTCGCAATCGTTTTTAACGCCGGCAAGAACTTGTCATGATAGCTCCGCTCATTAAGTTTACTTAATTCTGCATTATAAAAACCTAAATAAAATCCAGAGCGCAATACCTCTACTAATGTCTCAATCCCTTTTGAATCATCCTTCGTATAAGCTTGTCCTTGCTGCTTCAATTTATCAATAATTGCCTGCATCCTACTATCATTTTGATAGAATGCAAGGCTGTCCTTATTAAACTGAAATAGCCCCGTAATTTGCTCCCAATCGATTGTTACAAGTAAATCTACTAATTGTTGATTGCTTAATTGATTTAATTCAGCAATTGTATAAGTTTTCGCTACAGCTAATTGCTTACTTTCCTTTTTTACTTCAGGCGGTCTTTGCGATAAATCAGCAAATTGTAGCCTTTTCTCAAAAGACTTGCTTTCTAATACTTTCGATGAATGAGCTAATTCTTCCACGGGCAGTTGTACACCAACCGGCTCCATTTTTAGCACATTTCGATATGAAACTTGCTCTCCCTTAGTATCTTCCGCCAATATGCTTCCTTGAAAACTCCCTAACACTAAACTAGCAAAACTTACCCCTACTAAAACTTTTTTTGAATAGCCTTTCATGCTCTCCCCTACCTTACATTTTTTAGTGTCCCAATCAATTATTTTACTATTCTGACTATTTATTCTGTATTGAGAAAAAAGAAGGGAACGTTCACACATGTATCCATTCAAAATGAAATTAACACTTGACTTCACATGTGATTTATGTCAAAAAAAGGATAGATAATAGCGAAATTCCTGCTACATCTATCCTCTATTTCAACACTATGATTTTAACTTTATAAACGTAATTTCCGGCAATGTTTGCATATGCTGAATAAATGCATTCTTTTCTTCTGACGATATATTTTTCAATTGCATTCCTACCTTATAAACTATTTCTGTATCTTGCAGTAAAGCTTCAACTTCATATGAAAGTATTGGAATACCTTTCACTCGTAGCGTCTCTACTATTTGTTGTACCGCTTCGTGTTTATTTATACACATTTGCACTGTTATATTTTGCGGAAATAAAAATTGCACCTTAAAAATACGACTTACAATCTCTAAACCAATCAAAACGAGAATCATCGCTCCAATCCCTACAACATACATACCTGCTCCAATTGCTAGCCCTATTCCTGCTGTAGCCCATAAACCAGCCGCTGTCGTTAATCCTTTCACTGCCTGCTTTTGAATAATGATTGTACCTGCACCTAAAAATCCAACTCCACTAACAACTTGCGCTGCAATCCGGCTCGGATCAAGAGCCATATGTTCTTCAAACACAATATCCGAAAAAGCATATTTCGAAACGACCATTATTAAAGCACTCCCTACGGCTACTAGGAAATGTGTTTTTAATCCAGCTTCTTTTGAGCGAATTTCCCTTTCAATACCGATTATCGCCCCTAACAAACCAGCAACACCGATTCGTATAATAAAATCAATATGTAAGCTCACGAGCACTTCCCCCTTTTATTCATTATAGAGAGATAAAACAAAAATTATCACATGCATCTACCCATCGATATAAAAG
>NZ_JBFPJH010000516.1:0-1764 GCF_040838255.1 Bacillus sp. C30
CACAAATTCCCCGTCATAGAAATAACTTTATTATGATTTACAGTTTACAATGATTGAAATTCATATTAATAAAGACCTCCATTTACGATTCGAACTTTGCATATGAATTGCTAATCAAGTAATAAATCGGACTTAAATACGATTACAGCATTTCCTGCAATTCTTACTTCCTCTGGCTCCTGATTACAAATTTTCACTTGAACATCAATGATACCCGCCCGTTTTATAGCTTCGCCCTGCACTGCTTTAAAACTAAATAAAGTATTATCATGTTTGACAAGTCTATGATGTATCAAGTATGCGCCTAAAGGACCGTTCGCATTACCTGTAACAGGGTCTTCGTTAATACCAATTGCAGGAGCAAACATTCTTCCATGAATTAAAATATCAGAGTCGGGAGCATTCATCGTAAACACATAGAAACCATTGCAATTAATTAATCCACTGACTTTTGTGAGTAAATCCATATTAGGGTTTAATTGGTTAAGAAGTTCCGAATTTTTAATTCCAATCATCACCTTAGAATGCCCGGTTGAAACGATTTGTACTGGACAATCTTCTAATAAATCATTTTCACTAATATTGAAAGCTGTAAATATATTCTCTAAAGCTACACCTTCAATCACAGTTTCAAAACTTATACTACCCTGCGTCATAATAATTTTGTAATCATTATCTTCATTAATCACATCGACTGGTAAAATGCCGGCACCAGTTTTATGATAAACTTTAACTGTATTTAAACTATTTTCAACTGCACGAGCATAGTGGGCAGCAATCGTCGCATGTCCACAGATAGGGACCTCATGAGTAGGCGTAAAAAAACGAATATGTACATCAGATTCGCTATTGTCTGATTTAAAGATAAATGCCGTTTCCGAATTGTTAAGCTCTCTAGCAATCCTCTGCATCTCACCCGAGGATAAACCATCTGCATTTGTTATTACACCAGCCGGATTACCTGATAATTTTTTCTTCGTAAATGAATCAATTTGATATAATCGGTACTTTCTTTCCATGTCATTTTCCACCTTTAATATATTTAATTTTTGGTCCTTTAAACTATCTTTAATTCTTATTATATTAAAGTTCTCCCGTTACTTCTATAAGGAGCTTGATAGCGATGGGGTAGTACCACATCGCTATCAAGCTAAGCTTATGCAAAGTCAATTTTTGGTTTAGTAGTTCAGCTAATAGGTGTTGTAAAAATTGGACGGCCGCTTGATTAAATCGTTGATTCAATCCCTCTGAATTGATGAGCACTTCTGTTGATGCTTCCAAACAGCTAGATAATTGAGTTAAAGAAGTCGTAGCGATATTTTGACTCATCCATACACATAAAGCGACTAAATCTTTTGCTTGGTATTTACTGGTTCGTTGCACGAAACCAACATCTCTAGCAAGATCTCGTAAGATATTTGGAGATAAAAAGCTTTGAATCTCTTGAGCAAATAGTTGTAATTCATCAGATATAGAAATAGACATACAAAAAACGCCATCCTTTCCTATGATTCTACAGAAAGAATAACGTATTTTTTTCATTTTGAGGGTATTTCTTTTTATTAGCTTAATAGCGATGGGCGGGACCCCATATTGTGGAATGTAAAAGGGATTTCTATATGATTTAACATTCCAATATTCCTTTTAGCATTTTAAAATTCTGTTGATAAACCTCTGGAGAACCCCAATTTTTGTAGTTGTTAGGTACTTTAATATCTTCGATATGGTCTTTTTCTCGTGCAATTACAGTTAAATCAGTTATAT
>NZ_JBFPJH010000517.1:0-1761 GCF_040838255.1 Bacillus sp. C30
GATTTACTTCAATATCATTTTTTATTTCTTGACGGAGATCTGAATCTAGATGAAAAGTAGTTCTAAATGATGGATGTCTATTTACTAGGATGTTTAGGGCTTTCTTGAACGATGGGACATGTAAAGGTCCTTTTAGTTTTTTCGTTATATTAACGTGATAGGCTGTAGTGATAATATCATATTGTGATGCAATCCACATGCGTTCTTGAGAAAATGATACAGGATAATCTTTTGATTCTTTTATGTTTTGAAGTGGTGATAAAATTTCTTTTTTTATTTTCTTTGCATTAGATTTAATAAACTTTGCCATCTGTTCAATGGTTGGGAATTCGAATATGTGCCGTAACTCTAAATCGATTGAAAATGCGGCGTTGATTTTACTAATAATTCGTGTGGCTTTTAAAGAATGACCACCTAAAGAAAAAAAGTTATCCGTTATACTAATCTTTTTTATATCCAGTATACCTTCCCATATTTCAGAAAGTTTACTTTCCCATTTATCTCTCGGTGAAATATATTCAATAGATTCTGAAGTACTCATGCTTACGACTTTTTTAAGAGAAGAAATATCTACCTTTCCATTAGGAGTTAGTGGTATGCTATCTACAATAAAATATCTTGTGGGTATCATATAAGACGGCAATTCAGATTGTAAAAATCCTTTAAAATACATAGAAATAGAATGTTGTTCTCTAAGCATTCCTTTATTGGCAACAATATACGCTACTAACGTTTTATCACCAATGCTGTCTTCGGTAACTACAACAGCGCACTGTTGGACTGCAGGGTGTTCGTTAAGAGCAAATTCAATTTCACTTAATTCAATTCGATGACCACGTACTTTAACTTGCGAATCAATTCTTCCTCTGAATTCTATGGTCCCATTTGCAAGACATCTTGCGAAATCACCAGTTTTATATAAAGTCTCATCAGAATTTGAGTTAAATACACTTCTAATAAACCTTTCTGAAGTTAAACCTTCTTGATTCAGATATCCGTTTGCAATTCCATCTCCTCCAACATATAATTCACCAATTACGCCTGTTGGAACAGGTTTTAAATTTTCATCTAAGATATATACTGTAGAGTTGGAAATAGGTTGTCCGATAGGTATATTGCCTCTTTTACCATCGATATCATGAATTTCATAATAACAAGAAAATGTAGTATTTTCGGTTGGACCATATCCGTTAATAAGTTTGCAATACTTGGTGTTTTTAATAAACTTCTCAACATGAGATAGTGATAAGCTTTCTCCACCAATTATTAAATATTTTAAACCTACAATATCATTTAATCTGTTTTCAACCATTTGATTAAACAGACTAGATGTTAACCATAATGTAGTTATATGATGTAAACGGATTGTTTCGCCTATTTTACCAAGTGTAGGTGTTTCCGGAGGCATAATGACTAATTTCCCCCCATTTAGTAAGCTTCCCCATATTTCAAATGTAGAAGCATCAAAAGAAATAGGTGCTAACTGTAACATAACTTCTTGTTCATCAAACTGCATATAATTAGTGTTTTTAACTAAGCGAATAACATTTCGATGGTTAATTAAAACTCCTTTAGGGATTCCAGTAGAACCAGACGTGTAAATGACATGGGATATATCAGTTGGATTGACTGTTACACGTAAAGAATTTGTAGGTTGCGATAAAATATCTTCTTGTTTTTGATCAATTGTAATAACTGTTGGATACCCAGTTTTAAATATATTATTTTTAGATTTTTGGGTAATAATCCATTTCATACGAC
>NZ_JBFPJH010000518.1:0-1756 GCF_040838255.1 Bacillus sp. C30
CCTCTATACTTAATGTTGAAAGGGGTTCTCGGCAAATTTCAACCTGTATATTACGCTTTTCTAATAGATATTTAATTGTGCGAATTGTTCCCATTTCTATAATCGAATGCATATAGGGCAAGAGTTTTGAAAATTGGTTTTGACCTTTTTCCTCATCACCAGCTTCTTTAAATGCTTCTTGTTGATTAATTCGTAAATATAATACCATCTAGTTAACAATAGCTACTCAAAATGGAATACATATCATGGATGAGTAACAGCTTTCTCTTAGAAATTATATTTTATACAAAAAGATAGCAGAAAGACGAAAATTGGCTGTGTTTGCATCCTTTTTCTGTTTTTATTTTAAAGGTGTTGTGTCAATTTGAATGGAAAATTGATACTGTTCATGTGATTCTTCTTCTAACAAGATAGCAAGGGCTTTCAATTGGTAAATGACCTTTTGTTTAGACTTGCGCCCAGCATAGTGGAGATGAAAGGATTCTGGAATAGGAGATTCTATCGGTTCGGATGGAATAGATGTAGGTTCAGATTCTGGCATCACGGGTACGTCTTGCATCGGGATTGTGAGTGGCAGTGTTTGTGTTTGGGTGGTTTCGGTGGTATAGGATTGTTGCAGGTCAGTAAGTGCAACCTCTTTGTGTTTGATCGTATCCTTTCCTTTTCGTTTTAAATCGGTTGTTCCTTGAGTCTTAATTTCATGCTTTTTGTACAAATCGTATAGCTTGCTATTATATGTGCCCAAACCAGTGGTAATTTCTTTGTTTGTGAAATGTTCTTTCCAATATTGGAGACGTATTTTTTGTTCTTCTACAGGCAGATCTTCTAAAGAAGCTAATGGTAAGAATGTGTTTAATTCTTCTATGCGTAATGTTTCAGTCAATAGGATCACTCCTCAAAAAATGGTATGGAGTATAGATTCGATAAAAGGACGAAATTCCCTTTGAAAAAAAAGAATGAGAATTGTAGTTCGAAAACTTTCGTTGTAACATTAGAATATACATATATTCATATTCTAATGTATTCGTTTGCGAACGGTGTTAGTGAATAGGGATTTCGAAAACGGTTTTGTTGCAAAGTTTTTTAATGCGACACATTCTAGGAAAAATAAGTAAGGAGAATGATATATGAGCTATTTTTAAAGGCAGACAGTTCAAGAAAGATAACATTATAATAACCGTTGGTCCTGTTGTAATTCTCGGATGACTATACAAACATGTATTTTGTATAGTCTGATATATCATCATCAAATACATTTCTTTGGTATTTTACAACCAACACAAGATGATTATACAGAAAGAACATTGAATTATTATTATTTAATTGCTATACAAATTTTATTGTGAGACTGATTATCTCATAGAGAAAATAAAAAGTACAATTTCGCTTTTGCCACGCCAAACCGAAATTCATCTCCCGCCTACCGTTGGGCTATGCCCTGCACACACTTGAGGAAGGATAATTCTTTCAGGTAATTCGTTAAAATGCAACTTATAAGATTGAATTACTCACTACTTAACGTTCTAGCGAACTGTTTGAAGCGGTGAGTAGCTCAAGAATTAACTATATATGAGTAGCTGTTAATGATATCTCGTTTATGTATCCTATTTTTATTACTAGTGTCAGCATCAATATCAACTATATCAACATGTATGCGGAAAGATGAAGCAGTATTTTCAGATGTATATTTTGCTTCGCCATGCAAAGTTATTGTTTCGTTATCTGGATTTATAGTAATTATTGATGGATCATGTAA
>NZ_JBFPJH010000519.1:0-1754 GCF_040838255.1 Bacillus sp. C30
GCATTGAAGAGAAGAGTAGTTAAGAAAGAATACGTACAGAGAGCTCTGGTAGCTGAGAAAGAGCGGTATACATCTTAATGAAAAAAGACTTAGAGCTGCGCAAGGAACTAATTCATTTAGGGATGGTGCGACGGGTTCTCCCGTTATAGAGATAGGGTATAAGCATGTTTTGCCGTACCTGAAGAGGTTAATATGGTGACGTATTAACAAACTGAGGTGGTACCGCGAAGTTAATAACTCTCGTCCTCAAGATGAATAATCTTGGGGGTGGGAGTTTTTTTATTGCATAAAACTGAAAATGTGAAAACAAAAATACAATTGAGGTGAGTAACATATGCATTGGGCGTATGAAGTAGCACATGAATTGATTAGAAAAAATCCAAACAAAGAAACTTTTGTTTGTGCAGCTGGAATTAGTCCATCTGGTTCTGTTCATATTGGGAACTTCCGTGAAATAGTAACGACTTATTTCGTTGTAAGGGCTCTGCAAGATTTAGGGAAAAAGACTCGTTTTATCTTTTCATGGGATGATTATGACAGGTTTAGAAAAGTTCCTAAAAATATTGATCCATCTTTTGCAAAATATATTAGTATGCCATACTGTGATATTCCTGATCCGTATGGGTGTCATAACTCGTACGCAGAGCATTTTGAAAAAGAGTTTGAGAAATCGCTCCAAGCATTTGGGATTGAAGTGGAATTCATATATCAACATGCTGAATATAGAAGCGGAAGGTATAACGAAAACATATTAGAGTCTTTGTATAAAAGAAAAGAAATATATGATATTTTAATGGGGTTTAAAACAGGAATACACCGAGAAGAAGATAGAGAAAACTTTTATCCCGTTACGTTATATTGTGAGAGCTGTGGGAAAGATACAACAACTATTACACATTTTGATGAAGTATTAAAAACAGTTAGGTATGACTGTGAATGTGGAAATCAAAATAAATTATCCATATTAAATACAAGTCAAATGAAACTGAATTGGAAAATCGATTGGCCGATGAGATGGATGATAGAGGATGTTATTTTCGAACCGGGCGGAAGAGATCATTCATCGGAAACTGGTAGTTATAATGTATCAAAAGAAATTGCAAGAGAAATATTCAATTGTGAAGCCCCTCAATACGTTGCTTATGATTTCATTGGAATTAAAGGGCATCATGAAAAAATGTCCAGTTCTTCAGGGAATAGTATTACACCTAGGAACTTATTAAAAGTGTATGTACCAGATGTGATTCTTTTTATGTTTGCAAAATATAGGCCCGGCGCAGCTTTTCATATTGGACTTGATGAAGATGTGATTCGCAATTATACAGAGTATGAGAGATTGAAGGATAGTTATGAAAATAAAACACTCAAAAATGAAGATTTATTTGATGCAATTAAACTTTCTAGACTTGATAGCCAATTTAAAGAGTATCAAAGTTTAATCAAGTAGCAGGAACTTTACCGTTATTAAATTTTGATTCATCTATTTTACAAGATATATTAGAGAAAATAGATAGGAGCTATGCATTACCTGAAATGATAGCGATAAGTAATCGTGCTGAGTATTGGATAAGAAACTTTCAATCTAAAAAATTAATTGCGGTAAATAAAGAGAAAAATACGGAGTTTTATAACACATTAGATGAACGGCAGAAAAAATGGCTAGTAGAAGTTTGTAAAATAATTCGTTCTAATAACGATCATTCTAAACTAATGGAGCAATTGTATACGATTTGTCATCATGAAAATAAAAAAAT
>NZ_JBFPJH010000563.1:0-1751 GCF_040838255.1 Bacillus sp. C30
AATAAGAATCGAGATCATAAATAATAAAAAAATTGGACTCCATAAAGCTTGAAAACCAAATACCCATAAGTTTTCCATTTCCACACCTACCTTTTCAAAATTTTTATATTTCATATAAAAAGAGGGCTTTGATATATCAGAGCCCCCTACTATCACTGTTTAAATCCACACAATTGTCATAAAGGCTAATATTGTTAATAAACCAATTAACAATCCAGAGTACAAGAAGAAACTCGCCGCTTCATGCCCTTTATGACTCATATGCATGAAATAATATAACTGAAATATAACTTGAATGACTGCTAACAATAATATAAATGGAACCGAAAAAATCGGGCTAAATGTTTTCGGATATGCCACCGCTGCAAATGCAACTAATGTTAAAAAAATCATTAGTGAAAATGTAACAACTTGGTGCTTCATTTCCTCTGCACTTTTTCTCTTCCGATAAACAAGATCCACCTTAGGATTATTCGTTTGCTTAACCGCCATTGTTTATCCCACCATTCCCATCAAATATACTACAGTGAAAATAAACACCCAAACTACGTCAATAAAGTGCCAATAAATTGATGCAACATAAAACTTTGGTGCGTTGTATAAATTTAAGCCTCTCTTCGCGTTTCTAAAGATTAATGTTAAAATCCAACACAATCCAAACAACACGTGGAGCCCGTGTGTACCAACAAGAGCATAAAATGCAGAACCAAACGCACTACTTCTCATAGTATGCTTAAATTCATGCGTATAATGATAAAACTCATATATTTCAAACCCCAAAAATCCTAAGCCAAGCAACACTGTTACAAGTAACCAAAGTTGCATTTTCTTAAAGTTAAAATTTTTCATATGATACATTGCGTATACACTCGTTAAACTACTTGTTAACAAAAGCATCGTCATAATGAAAACGAGTGGCATTTGAAACATCTCTTGAGATGTTGGTCCACCATTTGTAGAGTTCTTTAACGCTAAATATGTGCCAAATAAGGAAGCGAACAACACTGTTTCGCCTCCAAGAAATAACCAAAAACCAACAAACTTATTTTTCCCCTCAAGGGTTGCTTTTTCAGGCTCTGCTGGAAATGTTTCATTCGTTAATTTCTCATCTACATGCATTACGCCTTGCCCCCCTTATCATCTAAATCTTCCTTATGAATATGATATCCATGATCATCAATTACTGAACGAAGGAACATTGTACCAAACGTAATGATTAAACCGATAATCGCTACTAATAACCAAAATTTATCTTTGCCACCCTGCATATACATCGCACCGAATGCTGCTATGAATAAGCCTAGAGAAATGATAAATGGTGAAAATGAAGCATTTGGCATATGAATATCACCGGCCGGTTCCGCTGCTGTCATCTCTTTATTACCTTCACGTTTTTCAATCCAAAACGGATCTAACCCGCGAACAAATGGCAATTGTTTAAAATTGTATTCCGGTGTAGGTGCTGGCATTGTCCATTCTAATGTACGTCCATCCCACGGATCACGGCCAGCCTTCTCTTTTGATACCGTTGTTTTTATTACATTGAATAAAAGAACAATCGTTCCAAGAGCCATAAACACAGCTCCGATAGAACTAATCATATTCCCCATTTCCAACCCTTGGCCCTCAAGATATGTGTAGTAACGACGTGGCATACCAATCAATCCAAGGAAATGCTGAATAAAGAATGTTAAATGGAAACCGATAAAGAATAACCAAAATGTTATCTTACCTAATGTTTCATTTAATAC
>NZ_JBFPJH010000520.1:0-1751 GCF_040838255.1 Bacillus sp. C30
TTTTTCAATCTTTTCGAATGTACCAGCTTTTTCAATTACAGGCGTAAGATCTTTCATTTTCTCCTCTGATAATGCAGTTTTCATCTTGCTATCAAATTTTTCATGCACTTCTTTATACTTAGATTCATTTAGTAACGTTACAATTTCTTCCGCTTTCGGAATAAACTTTTTTGAAGTACTTTCATCTACTTTATTACCAGTACATGCTGCAAGTGCGAACGCCGCAATAGCACTTATAATAATGAGTAACATTCTTTTCATTTTAATACACCCTTTCTTTTTAAGATGAAACTATAACTAAATACAAGTAACGCACAAATTGCTATTGTAACTTCTACAGTAAATATAGCCCTATTTGCTGGTACGTATAGCGGTATGATGCCTGCTAGTGCATTTACAGTCCCATGGATGAAAATTGCATATACAACATAACGAAATTTCTTTTGGACAACTGCTTGCAATACAATGAATGACAGACCGACATGGATTAACATCGCAAAGATACGTTCCACTCCACCGACAAAATAACTATCCGTATTTCCGCTAACTGTTTGCGATAATAATAGAGATACTACTGGAATACCGACTATCAACACAGCTTCAATACCACCGTGCCCTACTCCGAATAAAAATCCTGACTGCCAATCTCGTTGTTTCATAAAATAGCGCATTGCAATAAAACGAGCTATCTCTTCAAAAATACCAGCTGACAAACTAAGCATAATCGCAAATAATATAGGCTGCATGACACTAAACATTGAAAAAGCTGTGCTATTTCCATTTAAATAATTCAGTATTGGTATACGGATTAAAATTTGTGATACAACAAATGCCAATACGCCTAGCATATACGGGATATAGCGTTTCTTCCAAAAAGCATATAAAAGTGCAACAAGCGGTAACCCTATACTTATAAACGCTGTAAAAATAAGACCATTCATCTCGTTTCACCTCTTACTTGAAGTGTATAAAAACGATTGAAGAAAGTATGTAGTTATTTCTTATTCGGTTTGATTTCCATCATAAATGGTTATCTATTTTTTTAGTATGAAAGTTTGCGTGAAATGAGGACTCATATAAGTCGTTTCTAGCGTTGCATTATTCGTTTTATTTATAATACGTTTTAATGAGAATAACCCATATCCTCTGCCCTCTTCTTTACTCGAATGATTCTTCTCATAAATTTTTTGCAAATCAATCTCTTTATAATTGGAGCTATTACGAACAACAAAATATTGCTCTGCATCCATTTCAAAAAAGGCAATTTGCAGTACCTTTTCCTCACTATGTACCGCTTCTTCAGTTGCATTATCTAATAAGACTGAAATGATACGAATAAAAGGAACTATAGGCATCGAAACCGTCGCTATTTTTTCCGGAATATCAAGCATTACTTTTATTTGTTGTTGCTGGGCAGTACCCACTTTTGCTCTTAATACACTTTTCACTTCAGGTATATGTATACGAGATAATTTCGCAATATCGAGTTCATGATCATTGATTAATTTTAAAGTAGGAGTAATAACCTCATAATAAACTTGCTCGATTTCATTCACATTTTTTGTACGTATTCCCGCTTCTAACGCAAGTAACACATTAATATAATCGTGGCGGAAACTGGCCAATTCATCATGCATCGATTCTAATTTCTCAACATAATCGAGTAATTCTTTATCTAACCTTGTTTCATGTTCTTCTACCAACTTCTCTTTCGCCAAATGCGAACTCAGTAATACAATAAGTAGTAATAC
>NZ_JBFPJH010000521.1:0-1743 GCF_040838255.1 Bacillus sp. C30
AAACAAATGTTACCAACAACTTCATAAATCATACACTCTCGCCTAAAACGTGAGATAGAGGTTGCAACGCTTATAAGTATTCTAAAGGAGACACAGAGATGTCTATGATTTTAGAGGAAAGGAAGTGTTGCCGAAATTGATAAATTTCTCTGCATTTATCAATTGGGGCTGTTTTCGAATAGAAACAGAACTGTCATATGTACAGACGTGTACGTATGAAGAGCTATCTACAAAAAAGAGATATCATTTTTATGATATTCCTTTTTTGGCGGTTTTTTTATTAGCTCCGTTTTCTGTTTCCCTTTTCCTGTAACAGCACCATCCTCACTTATTTGAGATGGTGTTTTTTGTTTTTCTCTCTGGTAACTACAGGAATATTGGGATTTGTATATGTCCTAACCTATTCTTAAAAATGGACGAAAGAAGGAATTCGTAATGGAAACGATTGTACAAAAATTTGGCGGTACTTCTGTCGGAAGCGTCGAACGCATTCAACATGTAGCAAATTTAATTATTGAAGAATATGAACGAGGACATAGTATTGTCTCTGTCGTTTCAGCAATGGGAAAAAGTACGGATAAACTTGTAGCACTTGCTAACGCTATTACTGAAAATCCAAGTAAACGTGAAATGGATATGCTCCTATCTACAGGAGAACAAGTAACCATTTCATTATTAACAATGGCACTACAAACAAAAGGTTATAACGCAATTTCATTAACAGGATGGCAAGCTGGTATTACGACAGAATCTGTACATAGTAGTGCACGGATTACTGACATTAACACTACTCGTATTCAGTCTCACCTTACTGAAGGCACGATTGTTATAGTAGCTGGTTTCCAAGGAATAAGTGAAGAAAATGAAATTACCACACTTGGTCGCGGTGGCTCCGATACGACTGCTGTCGCATTAGCTGCTGCACTAAAAGCAAAAAAATGTGATATTTATACGGATGTGACCGGCGTATATACGACTGATCCACGAGTTGTACAAGATGCTTATAAATTAGATGAAATTTCTTATGACGAAATGTTAGAACTTGCCAACCTCGGTGCTGGCGTATTACACCCACGCGCTGTTGAGTTTGCTAAAAATCATAATGTAATTTTAGAAGTTCGCTCAAGTATGGAACAAGAAAATGGAACAATTGTAAGGGGAGAATGTAACATGGAACAACAATCAATCGTTAAAGGTATTGCATTTGAGGATAATATTACACGCGTCACAATTAAAGGATTAGAACAAGGTGCACTTTCAACAGTTTTCTCTACATTAGCAGCAGCACATATTAATGTAGATATTATTATTCAAAGTATTACAAATGAAGGAACTGTTCACCTCTCCTTCTCGATCCATTCTAATGATTTAAGAGAAACATTAGAAGTATTGGAACAAAATCAAGAAGCACTTCACTATGAATCTGTAGAACATGAAAATCATTTAGCAAAAGTATCAATTGTAGGATCTGGTATGGTATCTAACCCAGGAGTTGCTGCGAATATGTTCACTACTTTAAAAGAAGAAGATATTCATATTAAAATGGTAAGTACATCAGAAATTAAAGTATCTGTCGTTATTGACCGTCTTCATTTAGTAACGGGTGTTGAAGCACTTCATCAATCATTTATGGCGAAAATTGAGCCTTTAGTGCAAATGAGCTAATTTCCGCCGGTAAAACTTACAATAAATTATATTAATCTATTTCCTTCCTATATAAATAGAAAGCTGTTTGCATAGTGG
>NZ_JBFPJH010000055.1:0-16621 GCF_040838255.1 Bacillus sp. C30
ATAGGAATCATCCTTTTTACATAGATTATACCCTAGATTTTAGACAGGTTCTAAGGAAAAACAAAGCTGTACGTGCTCCAATTGGGATGGCTGCGGCTTCTTCATAGGATATATTGGAGGGCTTCATGCACACTGCTCCATCTTCAGGTAGACAAATATACTCAGCATAAGAACCAAAATTTACTTGGGTAGCTGCAAAAACTTGGTCTCCTTTTTTAAATCGTGTGACGTCTTTTCCTACCAATTCAACTTCACCAGCTAATTCCATTCCAAGTATTTGTTTTTTCGGTTGCTTAAAGCCAAGTGCGATTCGAGCGGGTAGCCAAACAGAAGAGGGGACCGTAAAACTTCGTGAGCGAATATCTCCTGCTGTTACGGTTGTCGCTTTTATTTTTACTAGTATTTCATTGTCCTTAGGAGCAGGTTTTTCTATCTCTTTCAGTTGAAGAACGTCGGGGAGACCGTATTTTGTATACACTATTGCTTTCATTAATATTTCCTCCAATTCGTTCTATATATTAATATCATACGAACAACATGAATAAATAGAACAGCGGTTCACTCTTCAATACAATGCAAAAAGCAGTGTGATTTTTTTAGGAATCCACTGCTTTTTACAAATGTGTATACATGATTTTTTGGTCCAAGTACTTCGAAAAAGAACCAATTAGCATTACCCAACGGCTTTTTCTTTTGTTTTATCCCCTTGTTTTTGCTTCCGTAAGCTTGTGATGTAAATGAAAAGAAAAGCGATTAGTAATAGAGAGGAATATCGATATACAGTTGCATAGTTGGTAAAGTGTGCAATGAATCCAAAAATAATCGCTCCAGCACCAATTCCAAGATCAAATGCTGAGAAGAATGTTGCTGTTGCTACTCCTCTCCGGTGCGGTGCTACTCGGTCAATCATCCATGCTTGTAGTGCCGGTTGAATTGCTCCGAAACCACTGCCGTAGCACGCTGCGGCAATAATTAAACTCGGAATTGTAGTTGTATACGACAGCAAGATAATACCTGTAAACGTAATAATAACTCCTGGAATGATGACGAATGTATGGCCTTTCGTATCATATAATCTTCCAGAAAACGGGCGAGTTACAGCGATTGCAAGTGCGTTAAATAAAAAGAAGAGACTGATATCAGCAATCCCGACTTCCGTAGCAAATAATGTGATAAAGCTCCCAATTCCCCCGTACATTAATGTAATACATAATATTAATAATGAAGGAAGTAAAGCTTTACGCTCAATAAATCCATCGAGAAAGGTACCAGATGTTTGCTGTGGTGGTTGCGGCGATTTTTTGATTTGAAGTAGTTTCGTTAATATTAATGAAACTATTGTGCATGAAAGTGCACATAAAAAAAGAATCGTGAAGTTATATGCTTGCATAAGCCAAAGTCCGATAAGCGGACCGAGCGCCATGGCGATAGTTCCAGAAAGACCGAAATATCCCATGCCTTCACCGCGGCGAGCTTGCGGAATTAAATCTGAAACGACAGTTCCGTATGTAGTCGTTGTAATACCAAAACCAGCTCCGTGTAAAATTCGAACGGCAAGCAATAGGAAAACGGTTGAAGCGAAAAGATAACTGCCCATAGCGAGTAAACAAATAGCGGTACCGATCATTAAAATGATTTTTTTGTTGAATTTCTGCAAGGCATTTCCAGTTAGCGGCCTAATAAAAAGTGCTGCAACGGTAAACATGCCGACAACGAATCCGATATTTGAACTTGTGCCCCCAATTTCTTTCACATAAACAGGTAAAGTTGGAATTAACATTTGAAATCCTAAAAACATACATAAGTTTGCTAGAATTAGCGCAATAAACTCTTTTGTCCATAACGGTTCTCGTTTTACGAGTACTGCCTCTCCCATATATTCATCCCCTATATAAAAGTTTTCCCGCGTTAACGGGCAGTAAGACTCTCACCTCAAAATTTGGTTGGAGCAAAGAAGTTAGGTGGGAGCCCTGCTGTCCGTAAACGCCCGATTGGTGAAGGCTAATAATCAGTGGGGGATGAACAAAACCCCACACTGATTAAAGTTTCACTTTATCTCTGTTCTTTCGAGTATATGTATTGGTCAACGTAACAGTCAAGGAAGGTGCCTTGAAAACGTATAACAATTTTCAAGGCAAAAAAACTGACAAATTTGTGGAAAGACTACACAACTATGAAAAAAAGATGTAAAGTATAGATGTATAGACTAGTAGTTGTTATGAATGATAGAAATTGTTTTTTCTTTAAAGAAAGCGAATTCAAATGGTAGTGGACGAGAAGGGGATACATACTTTTTTCACTACAAATATTTGAAAGGGTTTACAATATGATGAAGAAAGAGGCGTGTACATATGAGACGATTAGGTATTTCTATTTATCCAGAACATTCGACAGTAGAGGAAGATAAGGAGTATTTAACATTAGCAAGTAAATACGGATTTACACGTGTATTCACATGTTTATTATCTGTAGATGGCGAAAAAGAGAAAATTGTAGAAGAGTTTAAAGAAATAATTTCTCATGCGAATGCATTAGGATTCCAAGTATTGGTTGATATTAGTCCGTCTGTTTTTGAGCAACTAGGTATTTCTTATAATGATTTATCGTAGGTGCTTACGGTATTCGTTTAGATGTTGGTTTCTCAGGATTAGAAGAATCGATTATGACGTACAATCCATACGGTTTAAAAATTGAGATTAATATGAGTAACGGTACGAAGTATGTAGATAACATTATGAGTCATAGACCAAATCGTGAAAATTTAATTGGCTGTCATAATTTCTATCCGCATCGTTATTCAGGATTATCATACGATCATTTCATTAAATGCTCGAAACAATTTAAAGATTACGGTATGAGAACAGCTGCTTTTATTTCATCATTCGATGCAACATATGGACCTTGGCCAGTAACAGAAGGGTTATGTACGTTAGAGCAACATCGCGAATTACCGATGACAACACAGGCGAAGCATTTGTTTGCAACAGAATTAATTGATGATGTTATTATTGCGAATGCTTATGCTTCAGAAGAAGAATTACAAGCACTAGGTGCGTTAAATAAAGAGAAACAAACATTTGATATAGAACTATACGATACAACAACAGATTTAGAAAGAATTATCGTATTAGAAGAACCTCATTTTTATCGCGGGGATGTATCTGAATATATGATTCGTTCTACACAAAGTCGTGTGAAATATAAAAAAGAAGAGTTTAAACCGCATAATACGCGTGAAATTAAGCGTGGCGATCTTTTAATTGATAATGAGCAATATGGCCAATATAAAGGTGAATTGCAAATTGCTTTAAAAGATATGGTGAATACAGGAAAAACAAATGTAGTTGGCCGAGTTGTAGAGGAAGAAATCTTCTTATTAGATTATTTACAAGCTTGGGATAAGTTTGGATTTACGCTAAAGAAATAATGAACGCGGGATAAAAGGGAAAAAACTACTGATTTCAGTGGCTTTTTCCCTTTTATATAAAGAGCGAGAGGAAGAGCTATGACAAAAGTGCATCAGCGATTAATTTCCATTTTAGAGGAGTTTTTAGAAGAGAAATCGATGTTAAATCGAGCTTTTTTAGCGAGCCGTTTACACGTATCAACGAAGACGATTCAAAAGGATATAAAATTATTAAATGATATATTGGAAGAACACGGAGCGAAAATTGAATCACAAAGAGGGAATGGGTACGAGCTAGAAATTATACAAACTAAGAAGTTTAAAGGTTTTTGCGTAAATGTATTTCAAAAACAGACAGAAAAGATTCCAACTTCTTATGAAGAAAGAGTAGCGTATATTTTACACCGTATTTTAACGACAGATGGGTATGTGAAGCTTTCACAGCTAGCGGAAGAGATTTATGTGAGTAAATCTACTGTAAACTTAATTATGAAAGATGTTACGGATATTTGTAGTCGCTATGAGTTACAAATTGAAAAAAGACCATATTATGGTATACGTATTGTAGGAGAAGAATTTAATATTCGTTCTTGTTTATCACAATATGGTTTACCGCGGTATGAACATACTCCGTTTCATGAGAACTATGAGCAGACGGACACATATTTATCGTTACCCCATATTTCTCTCATCCGCTCAGTTATACTAAAGTATATCGAGGGAGGAACGATATATTTATCAGATATAGAAATTGATAATTTATCAATTCATATTGCGATTGCTTTAAAGAGATGCAGGGATGATCATTACATTCAAGCACTGCATGTAGAGGAATCTGAACTTATAATAAAGAAAGAATATAAAATTGCGAAACAGATTTTAGGGAATTTAGGGGCAGAGCTAAAGCTTCAATTTCCAGAAGAAGAAATTTTATATGTGACGATGCATTTATTAAGTACTGCTGTTACAGCGAGAGATCGCTATGAAAATGTGGAAGAGCTATTAGGGAAAGACGTATATGCATTCATGCAGCATATTCTTTTCAAAGTTGCGGAAGAACGGAATCTTACTTTTTATTACGATGAAGAATTATTATTTGGTTTTGGTGTTCATTTAAAAACGTTATTAAATCGTTTGAGATATAAGTTAAATACGAGAAATCCTCTTTTGGCAGAAGTGAAAAAAAATTATCCATATGCTTTTGAAATTGCAGTTCTCGTTGGAGATATAATTGGTGAATATATGGGTGAATCCATTCCAGAGAGTGAGATTGGTTATATTGCCATTCACTTTGGTGGGGCGATGAGCCGCTTGCAGGAAAATAATCAAAAGAAAAGATGTTTATTAGTTTGTGCAACTGGTCAAGGGAGTGCACAACTACTGAAATATAAAATTCTATCACATTTCCGAGATAAACTAGAGATTGTAGGTATTACAGGGTACTATCAATTGAAAGTGGAAGATCTTTATAAAGATAAAATAGATTGTATTATTAGTACGATTCATATACCGAGTGGTTTGCCTGTTCCGGTTATAAAGGTAAACTCAATATTTGATGATAAAGAGATTAAATCAATTGGTAAGCAGTTATTTACACATGTGAATGATAGTATGCAGCAATATATTAAGGAAGATTTGATCTTCTTAAATCGTAGTGCTTCTACGAAAGAAGAGGTTATTCAGTTTTTATGTGAGAAAGCTGCTGAGAAAAACTATGTACCCGCAAACTTTTATGCTTCTGTTATGGAGAGAGAGAACACATCTCCTACAGCGGTTGGAAACTTAGTGGCAATTCCGCATCCGATGCAATTATTAAGCGATACGACATTTTTGATGTTTTGTACACTCGATAAGGCGATTGACTGGGGAGATAAAAAAGTACAAGTTATTATTTTATTTAGTGTGAAGCGCAATAATAATGAAGATTTACAAAAGCTTTATGATTTTTTATATGATATTATGTCTAATCAAACTATAATAGAAAAATTGCATCAGGCTCAAGCTGTTGATGATTTTCAAGAAATCTTACTATCATTATGAAAAAGTATATTAAAACTTCCGTTACATAACGGAAGTTTTTTATGTTTAATTGTATGCGTTTTCATAATAAGATGAAAATATAGAAAAAACATAGCTTGGAGGAATTTAAAATGACTGATATGCAAACTCCATTTGCGTTAATTTTACATGGTGGTAACGCGAGAAGCGCGGCACTTGAAGCAATTGCTTTTGCAAGACAAGGAGATTTTCAGAATGCGAGTGAAAAGATGGAACTTGCTAGTGAGGAAATATCATCCGCTCATCGTATTCAAACCGATTTAATTCAAGAGGAAGCAAGAGGCAATCATGCAGAAATAAGTTTATTATTAGTGCATGCACAAGATCATTTAATGAATGCCATTACAGTGAAAGAACTTGCTGAGGAATTTATTACTCTTCATAAACGAGTGGAAGAGAAAGTGACAGTATAATATGTACATTTTATTATGTTGTGCAGCAGGCATGTCAACGAGTATGGTTGTAAGAAAAATGCAAGAAGAGGCAAAGAAACAAGGGAAGGATTATAAAATTAAAGCAGTTGATTCGGAACTTGTGAAACTGGAAATAAAAAATGCTGATGTTGTTTTAATTGGACCACAGGTGAAGTATTTGTTTCCAGCGGTAGAGTTTCTTGCAAAGTCATACGATATACCAGTTGCAATTATAGAGCAGCGAGATTATGGTATGTGTGATGGTTTGAAAGTACTTAAGCAAGCTGAACAATTAGTTTTAGCGTAATTATATTTTTTTAAATATAAACATTATAATGTTATAACTTTTACTTTTGTCAGATTGAACATAGGGAGGGTTATCGATGAATGGTTTTATGAGTTTTATGGAACAGAAGATTATGCCAACAACGCAAAAGATTGCGGGGCAACGACATTTATTAGCAATTCGAAATGGAGTTATTTCTACATTACCGTTAACGATTGTCGGGTCATTTTTCGTTATCTTTTTAAACTTACCAATTGATGCATATATGGAGTGGATTGCACCGTTTCGTCATATTTTAGATATTCCATTCCGATTTACAGTAGGCTTAATGGCTTTATACGCAGCATTTGGGGTAGGGGCCTCACTCGCGAACTTTTATCAGCTCAATCAATTAAGTGCAGGATTATTATCTGTACTCGCCTTTTTACTAGCATCAGTTGAACCAATTCAAATAACAAAAGCTGTACCAGGTGTTATTGATGCAGGAAGATATATTTCAGTAGGGACATTAAGTGCTACGTCTTTATTTGGAGCTATTGTGACAGCATTAATTCCAACTTTAGTAGTTATTCTTTTATTCTGGGGTATTCGTTACGGTTTGAAATTTGATGTAAACACAACAATCACATATTTAATCGCACCATTAAAATCAGTATTAGTAGGAAATAATTTATTCGGCGGTTTATTAACAGTATTCTTAATCGTGTTCTTCTGGTCGTTCGGTATACATGGCCCAGCGATTTTAGGACCAATCATCCGTCCGATGTGGGATTCAGCAATTCTTGAAAATATGGAAGTATTCACGGCTACAGGAAATGCACATCAGTTACCAAACTTATTTACAGAGCAATTTATTCAATGGTTCGTATGGATTGGTGGATCAGGCTCAACGTTAGCTTTAGTAATTATGTTTATGTTCTCTAAATCTAAGTTCTTAAAAGAGTTAGGTAGATTATCATTCGTACCAGGTTTATTCAATATTAACGAGCCAATTATTTTCGGGGCACCAATTGTAATGAATCCAATCTTAATTATTCCGTTCGTTATTACACCGTTAGTTACAACGACGGTATCATATTTCGCAGTTGTTTCAGGTATGATTCCGCTCATGATGGCGAAGCTGCCATTTACGATGTTAGCGCCAATTGCAGCGATTATTAGTACGGACTGGACAATTATGGCTGGTGTACTTGTACTTGTTAACTTTGTTATCTCATTCGTTATTTACTATCCATTCTTCAAAATGTATGAGAAGCAACAATTAGCAGGAGAGGAGAAAACAGAATGCTCGGAGCAATTATCATCTTAATTACATTCGTGGCGGGGCAGTGTATTGCACATTATTCAAAGTGGGTACAAAGTAAATCGCTATTAGTTTTACTACTTGTGTCGATATTATTTATTGGATGTTCAATGGGGGCTTATGTGGCATTTAGTTTAGAATCACCGTACTTTATCATCGTACCAACGATTTTATGTGCAACATGTTTATCTGCAAAATATAGATTTACGAGCATGGCATTAATACAACGTGTGAAGGAGATGCAAAAGCATGGAGCGTAAATTAGGAATTTCACTTTATCCAGAGCATTCAACGAAAGAACAAGATATGGCATACATTTCGACAGCGGCACGCCACGGTTTTTCAAGAATATTTACATGTCTATTATCTGTGAATCGTCCGAAAGAAGAAATTGTAGCTGAATTTAAAGAAATTATTGGGCATGCAAAAGAGTATAATATGGAAGTTATTTTAGATGTAGCTCCGGCTGTATTCGATCAACTTGGTATTAGTTATAGTGATCTATCATTCTTTGCAGAGTTAGGTGCAGATGGAATTCGTTTAGATGTAGGGTTTGACGGGTTAACAGAAGCGAAAATGACGAATAATCCATATGGCTTAAAAATTGAGCTGAATGTAAGTAATGATATTGCCTATTTAGAAAATATCCTTTCGCATCAAGCGAATAAATCAGCTTTAATTGGTTGTCACAATTTTTATCCGCAAAAATTCACTGGTCTTCCGTATGATTATTTCATTCGCTGTAGTGAACGCTTCAAAAAGCATGGTATTCGCAGTGCAGCCTTTATTACATCGCATGCAGCTGACATCGGTCCATGGGATATTAATGACGGATTATGTACGTTAGAACAACATCGTAACTTACCAATTGAAGTACAAGCGAAACATTTATGGGCAACAGGGCTTATTGATGATGTTATTATCGGAAATGCTTATGCGAGTGAAGAAGAGTTAGAGAAACTAGGAAACTTAAATCGTTACATGTTACAGCTAAAGGTACAATTTGTAGACGAAGCGACTGAAGTAGAGAAGAGAGCGACACTGCAAGAATTACACGTAAGACGCGGTGACATAACAGAGTATATGGTACGTTCTACAGAAGTACGTAAAAAGTACAAAGACTATGACTTCCCAGTGCGCGAAAGTGTACGACAGGAAAGAGGGCAAGTTGTAATTGGTAATAACCTATTCGGAAAGTATAAAGGTGAACTACAAATCATTCTGAAAGAAATGCCAATAGATGAACGGAAAAATATTGTCGGTACAATTGCAGAAGAAGAGTTATTCTTACTAGATTATGTAGGAGCTTGGACACAGTTTACTTGTGTGGAATAGGGAAGGTAAGAGAGGATGCTATAGCATCCTCTTTTTTCTGTTGAAATAGTAGTCTATCGTATATAGAATTCAAAGGGATAGATTTAACTTGGACGGGGGAGAAGGAGATGGAAGAGTATATAGATGATTTATTAAGGAGGATGGCGGATGAAGAAGCAGGTATTCGGCAATGTGCGTATGAAGAAGCGAGGCAGTTAAATGATGTATCGCTTTTTTCTTGTTTCCAAGAGAAAGTAATGGAAGCACGAAAAGTATATATAAAAACAAATCTTTATTTTTTAATTACACGACTTGCAATAAATACTAAAGAGATGTATATTGCAGATTATTTGATAGATCGGTTAGAAAGTGAAGAAAGCAGGATGGTGTTAGATAGCATGCTCATAGATTTAAGTAAATTATCTGAAGCAAGCAATGCACATAAAATTATTCCTTACATATATCATAAAAATAGTGGAGTTCGTTATTCTGCTGTCATCGCTTTAAAGTTGTGTAAATCGTTGGAAGCAGAAGATGCTTTATTGAAGTTACTTACAGTGGAAGAGAATCGAGATGATATTGTAAATATATGTGCCACTTTATATGAGATTGGAACAAAGCGATCAATCTTACCTTTAACAAAGCTTTTACATTGCGATAGTGCTTATGTTCGTTCAACTGTTATTGAGGTTTTAGCGAAAATAGGGGGAGCGGACTTACAAATAGTTTATATTGAAGCTTTAAAGGATAGAAATGTTATGGTGAAATACGAAGCTGTTCGAGCTATTTATGCATATGGAGATGAAATGGCGATTCAACCAATTAGCGAACGTGTAACTAAAGTTGTTTCTAGAAGACGTAAAAATGAAGTAGAGCCTACTGATGAATCAGAGATCGTCATTGCTCTTCGTTTCTTACATAAGTTTGCTACTCATGAAGAAGTTTTAAAGACGTTTGATAAAGTATATAAAAAACGAGGAAACTTGTTTTTGTCAGAGAGAAAATGGATTCGGGATAATATTAGTTACTTTCAAGAGAAAGAAAGAGTGTAAGAATCATAAAAAAAGAGTTAGCCTCAATAATGAGACTAACTCTTTTTTTAATAATTAGTTTAAAATTTTCACTGTAACTGTTTTACGTCCCCAGTTACTTGATGTACCTTTATCTGGCATTAAAACATCGATTTTATTTCCTTTAATAGCTCCACCAGTATCACCAGCGATTGCTACTCCGTAACCTTCAACCCATACTTTTGAACCTAATGGAATGACACTTGGATCAACTGCAATTAGTTTCATGTTTGGATTAGCTGTTAAGTTATGACCCATAGCTGATTTTACTTGGTCTCCTGCTTTGTAACCATTTTCAAGTGGATCCGCTGTGTAAGCTGTTGCTTGAACTCTTAATTCACGAGAAGAAGATGGTGCACTTGTTTCAGTTTCTTTTGCAACAGGTTGTTGTGTAGCTGGTTTTTGAGCTTTAGCCGCTTCACGAGCTTTAGCTGCCTCTTGAGCCTTAGCTGCTTCACGAGCTTCAGCTGCTTCCTCGGCTTTAGCCGCTTCACGAGCCTTAGCTGCTTCTTGAGCTTTAGCCGCTTCACGAGCTTTAGCTGCCTCTTGAGCCTTAGCTTCTGCTTGAGCTTCAGCTTCTGCCTGAGCTTTAGCTGCTTCTTGAGCCTTAGCTTCTGCTTGAGCTTTAGCTGCTTCACGAGCTTTAGCCGCTTCTTGAGCCTTAGCTTCTGCTTGAGTTTCAGCTGCTTCACGAGCTTTAGTTGCTTCTTGAGCCTTAGCTTTTGCTTGAGTTTCAGCTACTTCCCCGGCTTTAACTGCTTCACGAACTTTAGCTGTATCTTGAACGTTAGTTACTTTTTCAGCTTTAACTACTGGCTGAACTTTAACTGGTGCTTTTCCTGTTAAGTAAGGAATGTGTACATAAGCTGTTTGGCCGTTATATTCAAATTGGATCCAATCATTTTGTACTTGGTGTGTTGTTTCGATTACATCATCTTTTTTCAATTTACCAAGAATCGCTGAATCTGTATTTGCTCCAGCACGTACGTTTAATACGTTTGCTGTTACGTAGTAAGTATCTTTTGTGTAGTCAGCGCTTATGAAAGCCTCTTTACCACTATTTAATTTAACTTTTGACCATCCGTTTTCTGTATGTAAAACGTTAACTTTATATCCATCTAATAACTTTCCGACAACTTGTGATTCAGTAGTTGGGTTTTCTCGTACATTTAGTACATCAGTCGTTACGATTGTTTCTGCTTTAGCAGATGTTGTGAAAATCCCAAGACCAAAAACCGCTGCTGTTGCTATACCCATAAATTTTTTCATAATAGCCTCCATTGCATTTGTTTTCGTTGACCTCATTATAGCAACCATTATTTTCTTATTTGCGGAAAACACAAAACTACAAAGCATTCGTAACGAGGCATTAATATTCTGTAATAATTCCATTAATATCCTGATAGCGTTTCCTTTGCGTTTTTGAGGGGATTAGAACATACGATTCATAAAATCAATACTTTTTTAATTACTAATAGATTAATAATGTATCAGTAGTGTTACTTGAATATTTCTGTAACGTTACAAAAAAGGGGTATTTAACTATTTGAATCGTAATGTAGTTATGAAAATATAAGCTTCTTGTGTGTGAAGTCGTATATATAGGGGGGATTTTAATGAAATAGAGATATAATTGTTACAAAATAAGTTGTAGTATGGAAAAAATTACGCCTTGAATTTGTTCTTTTACATATTATTTTTGCAATAATAGGATTGTAGGATAGTGGTAATGCGAAATGAAAGTTGCAAGGATAAAAAGATAATCGCAACATGAAACATATATAATAGAAGAAACATGATTTAAAGGGATGATATCGTTATGAGTTGGTTCGCGAGTTGCAGTAGAATTATCTCGCTATTTGTGGGCAGTAAAACCCTCACCTCAAAATTCGGCTGAAGCAAAGAAGTTAGGTGGGAGATTAACTGCCCGTAAAAGCCTGATTGGTGAAGGCTAATAATCAGTGGGGGATGAACAAAACCCCCACTGATTATAGTTTCACTTTATATAATAGAAGTTAGAGGTTCTTATTTTTGTCAAAACGTCGATGAAATTACATTTGCCTTCAACAAAATAAAAAACGTAGGAGTGTAAACTCCTACGTTTTTTTATTTACTCATATCGTAAACATTCAATTGGATCAAGTTTAGCAGCTTTGTTTGCTGGTAGTAAACCGAATGCAATACCGATTAGCATTGAGATACCTACTGAAAGAAGTCCAAGTTCTTTTGAGATAACGAGTGGCCATCCGGCAAAGATTGAGACGATCCAAGCGAAGAAAATACCAAGCATGAATCCGATGAAACCACCGAGTCCTGTTAAAATACAAGATTCAATTAAGAATTGTGTTAATACTTTACCGCGCGTTGCACCAAGTGCTTTACGAATACCGATCTCACGTGTACGTTCTGTTACAGATACAAGCATGATGTTCATTACACCGATACCACCAACAAGTAAGGAGATAGCGGCAATGCCACCGAATACCATTTTCATCATACCGATGGATTCGTCTAATTGCTTCGTAAATTCACCTAAGTCCTGTGCTTCGAATTTGTGCTCGAATTTAGGAGCTTTCATGTCGTTTAAAACAGAAACAGCTTGTTTTTCTACACTTTTACGTTCTGTTGGAGAGGTCATTGTTAATTTTACAGAGTCATACTCATTTACTCCTGAAATGACAGGCGCGTTTTCAAGAGATGTATAACCTTCAGGCATAGCCATTCCAAATTCGTTTTTCGTTTCGTATACACCGACTATTTTATACGGCTTTCCTTTTACATCTGTGTATAAATTTGATTCCCAACCACTAAATAATTTGTTGAAAGCTTCTTCATTTAATATAACAGCAGGAATTGCTTGGTTTAATTCGCTGTCGTTTAATTCACGACCGTGAACTAATTTTATTTTCGAATCTGTCATAAAGGCGCCTGTTCCACCTTTTAAATCAAGAGAGACATCTTTTGAACCAGAAGATGCTTTTACTTTCATACTTACATCTGGATAAACATCTTTAACGCCTGGTACAGTTTGAAGACGTTTTAGCATATCAGGTGTGATTTTGGCACTATCAGTTCCATAATCAGGGTTGTTGTAGTAAATCGTTACTTCAGTATCTTTTCCTTGGCCTAACTCTTTTTTAAACTTTGCATTTGTACCATCACCCATTGAAATGATAGTAATAATGGCGCTAATACCGATAATAATACCTAGCATTGTTAATATAGAACGCATTTTATGAGCAAAGATAGAGGAAAGGGCCATGCGTATATTTTCACTCGTGTTCAAAATTAACCTCTCCAATCTTGGACGATATTTCCGTCACGAATTACAATTTGACGTGCTGCCGCTTCCCCAATTTCACGATCGTGGGTAATCATAATGATTGTTGAGCCTTGTTTGTTTAATTCGTAAAAGAGATCCATAATTTGTGTACTTGTTTTCGTATCAAGTGCACCCGTCGGTTCATCTGCTAAGAGAAATTTCGGGTTATTTACGATTGCACGTGCGACTGCGACACGCTGCTTTTGTCCACCTGACAATTCATTTGGTAAGTGAGTAGCACGATCAGCTAAACTGACTTTTGTTAAAGCTGCTAATGAGCGCTCACGTCTTTCTTTTTTATCGACTCCAGCGTAAATAAGAGGTAGTTCTACATTTTGAAGTGCTGTAAGTCTCGGTAATAACATAAAGTTTTGGAATATGAATCCGATCTCTTTATTACGAACATGTGCAAGTTCTGTTTCAGACATGTTTGAAATGTTTTGACCAGCTAGTTCGTACGCACCTGTCGTTGGTTTATCTAAGCAACCGATAATGTTCATTAATGTTGATTTACCAGAACCAGATGGTCCCATAATAGAAGTGAATTCTCCTTGGTTTAGTGTTACATCAATTCCATGTAATATTTGAACGGACTCTGCACCATTTTGGAAAGATTTCGTGATGCCTTTTAAGTTAATCATTGAGTGACAACCTCCATACCGTCTTTTAAGTCTTTTTCAGGTTTAGAGATAATTTCCTCTCCTTTTTTCACTCCAGAAACTTTTGCTTCGCTATCTGTCTCAAATTCAACAGTAACTGCTTGTTCTTTCGCTTTACCGTCTTTTACAACGAAGACAACATTTTTGTCACCTTTTTTCACAATGCTGCTTTTCGGAACAATCGTACCAGTTGCTTCGCCAGATTTACTTGTTACGTAAACATGGAAGCCGTTTTGTAATTCTTCACTATTATCTAATGTGACAGTGAATTGATAATTAGAAACAGTTTTATTTTCGTCCATGCTCTTTAATGGTGTAGAACCGATTTCTGTTACTTTTCCTGTCCAAGTCTTACCAGCGACAGTTTTTGATGAAACAGTTACTTCTTGCCCAACTTTCATACTAGCAAGTTCATATTCAGAAAGTTGACCTTTTACTTTAAATTGACCAGCGTGACGAAGTGTAATGCCACTCATACCTGTTTTTTCATCAGCAGTTTTTACGATATCATCAATTACACCGTCGGCTGGACTCGTTACAGAAAGTGTGTTTACTTTCTCTTTTGCTACTTTAATCATTTCATCAGCTTTTTCTACTTCAAACTTCTTCATTTCAAGTTGTGATTCTAATTGCCCAACTTCAATTTCTGATGCTTTTAATGCTTCAGCGGGAAGGCCTGCATTTTTATCTTTTTGTAATTTTTGTTTCGCTGCATCAATTTGTTTTTGGAACAATGTTACTTCTTTTTGTGCGATTTTCTTTTGCATTTCTGCTTCTGTTACACCTTGTTTAGCAGTAGGGTCATTATATTTAAATAGAAGCTGACCTTTTTTCACTTCATCACCTTTTTTAACAGCTAATTCATACGTACCTTTTGTTGGATCGAATGAAATTGTTTCAATACCATTTGGAATAACTTCGCCGCCAAATTTTTGTGCATTTTCAATTTGTTTTTCCGTAATTTTATAACCGCTATATGCCATTGCTACTTCTGAACTACCGCCAGCAAATGCAAAATATGATCCAGCTGCAATTCCGATCACTACTACACTAGTAATTAACACTTTATTTTTCTTCTTCATCTATTTATCACCTTTTCGTTCGTTTTAGTATCTACATTAAGTATAAAAGAGGTGAAGAATCTGACAAATCGTTTTAGCTTACAATAACCTTACAGTTTTGTAAGGTATGAATATCTAAATGTAAGGTAGAGGTTGTCCTAGTTTAAGCAAATGAATTGACTCGTTGTTTCTTTCTAACAATAATATTGTATGAAGGAGAGGAGGAAGGAAGATGGAAGCTTATTTTAGTGCGCATCCATTAAAACCATTTATTCCGTACTCGAGGCAACATGTCATTATATTATTTATTATGTTGGTGGGGATATTTTTTCTGTATCAATACCAAGATTTATTGCGTCAAAGTGAGTGGAATATAACGGTTCGACATGCGATTGCATTTCTATTTATAGGAAGTGAGATTGGACTTCATATGTGGGAATGGGAAGTGGGTATTTTTGAGCTAGGCACTTCATTACCATTTGAGTTATGTACGATAAGTTTGTTGTTAGCGTCGATTATGATTGTAACGAAAAGTTATCGAATATATGAGATTGTGTTTTTTACAGGGATTATCGGTGCATCGCAAGCCATTTTAACACCGAACGTGCAATATGCTTTTCCGCATTTTCGCTTTATAGAATTCTTTATCGCACATATATTGCTCATTTGGGCACCACTCTTTATGACATGGGTGGAAGGATATCGTCCGACATTAAAATCTATTAAGCGTACGATGGTATTTTTAAATATATTGATTCCAATTGTTTCGTTTGTGAATTACAAAACAGGCGGTAATTATATGTTTTTAGCTCGTAAGCCAGAAACTGCTTCATTACTCGATATGTTAGGGCCGCATCCTTACTATATCATTTCATTAGAAATAGCTGCGCTTATGGGATGTTTTATTGTGTATATGCCGTTTGTGAAAAGAGAAGGGCATGCGCATAAAGAATCACTAGGATCATAACCTAGTGATTTTTTATTTTATAAATATTTACAATTCAGAAAATTAAGAATAAAATTAGAGGGTAAATTACATATAGAGAGAAGGGAAAACGTGGTCAAAAAAGTTTTTCTGAATGGGATGGAAGTGACGATTCAATTTATTATTTCGATTTTGGGTATTATTTGTTTAGGGGCACTGCCGAAATTATTTTATGGGTTTGAGCTGAATGTATCAAAGTACATAAAGAGTTTAAAAGAAGTGTTTGTGAACTTAATGGATATCTCCAATTTGCAATATGTGAGAGATAAATTTTTATTTCCACAGTTGTTCATCCATTATAAAGAAACGATTGTTATTTTTTTAGCTGCTTTTTTTATTTCATTATTTGTAGCATTTTGTATTGTTTATGTGATTATGAGTAGTTCACCGCGTATACAACATCGAATTAAATCATTTCTCATCTTCCTAGAATCCATTCCAGACATTCTTCTTATTTTAGGCTCACAAATTTTAGTTATATGGTTTTTTAAACAAACAGGTTTTTTACCTTTTCAAATTGCGTCAATCGGAGGCGAGTCGATTAGAGGATTGCCAATATTTTGTTTGACTATACCGACTACGATTATGTTTGTAAAAATGTTAGTGCTTCGTTTTGAAAATGAGTTAGAAAAAGATTATGTACTATTTGCTAAGGCGAAAGGGCTGAATCGCTTTCATATTTTAAATCGTCATATTTTACGAAATGTGTTACTTAGTACACTTTTCTTTGCGAAAACGAATATC
>NZ_JBFPJH010000522.1:0-1743 GCF_040838255.1 Bacillus sp. C30
TTCATATTTAAATCGATTTTGAAGTTTTCTTACCAAAAATAAACACCTTAGTAAACACCATCATTATAACTACAATAGCAAGAAAATAAAGTGGCATCACCATTAAAGAGCCCGTATGAAGCTGGCTCATACCCCAAATTGTCACCGTCACTATTATATAGTACCCTAGGCTAAATATTGCACCTGCTGTACCAATGACATCTTGAAAATTTACTAATGCTAAGCTAAGACAATTCGGTAACGCTACCCCAATTCCTAATAGCAATATAAACATCGCTACTAAAAATCCAATCATATATATTACGTTTGGATTTGATCCAACAAACGTAATAACAGATAAAATGACTGCTCCGACTGTCATTACAATACAACCTATATATATGATTTTCTCCGGTTTATAAATAGGCAGTAACCGTTTTGAAACTTTCGCTCCAATAATAGAAGCGGAAGCAACAACAATTCCTAGAAATCCGTACATACTAGGCGATAACTGAAAGTATTCAATAAAGATAAACGGCGCTTCTGCATAGTAGCTAAATAAAACACCATTTGCTCCTCCAATTAATAATCCATACGTTACTACTTTCGGATTTGTAATCAACCTTTTCGCTACGGAAAACACATTTATTTTATCCGTTACTGATTCCGTTTTTGTTTCCGGAAGAGAAACAAACGTATATAACAAAATCCCAACACTCATAACAACTAAACTTAAAAATACTATTTTAAATCCAAACATTTGATCAAGAAAGCCCCCAATTAGTGGACCTATCGCTGGTGTAAAAGCAATGACTGCCGAAATTTGAGCAAACATAACATGACGTTTATGCCCCTCTACACTTTCACGAAGAATCGTTTGTGTCACAACTGAACCAGCACTTGCTCCAAATGCTTGAATAAAACGACTAAACAATAAAAATTCAATAGAATTTGCAATATAGCATAAGAAACTTCCAGCGCCATATACTACAATTCCAAATAACATTGCTGGGCGACGACCAATTATATCTGATAACCATCCAATAAAAAATACACCTAAAGCAAATCCAGCAAAATAAACACTAAGCGTTAACTGTACCTCATTATTACTTACGTGCAACGCCTTTGAAATATCCGGTAAAGACGGTGTGTAAATTGTTTCACTAATTTGTGGAAATGCCACAAGAATAATCATTAACCAAAGTGATGGTACTGAGACTTTTTTCACTTTTAATACCCTCCTATAACTTTGAAAATCTCAGAAATGAATAGACTTTCCTTAGCTATGGAACAGGAGGGGCCATTATAGAAATTCGATCATAAAACAACAAAGAAAACACCTCAATTACGTATGTTAATACTTATAGGAGGGTAATATTAACATTGATTTTAAAATATACTTTTTCAATTATATTACATATTGCGTTTCTTTTTCTAGTATTGAGCTTTGGAGGATTTGTTAGAAGGATAACTTGATACTATCACTATTTTATGGAATAATTAGGAATAGTTTGAATTGATAGATCGAATTATTGCACGATAGACTAGCATATTTGTAATGTCGTAAAGCTTACAAACAGGAGGACTTTTGTAATGATTGAAATTTTAAGGACAGTAATAAATTTCCTAATTGCTCTATTCTCAGGAGAATTACCACTTGTATATTATGTATGGATTATTACCCTATTCCTAATTCAAATAATCCAATCTACTCTAAACTATAAACTCTTTAACAAGAAAGATAATTTCAGCACATATATATCG
>NZ_JBFPJH010000523.1:0-1742 GCF_040838255.1 Bacillus sp. C30
GTCTATTAATTCTAAAATCTGGATTTTCGTTCCAATTGAACCATGTCCTGGAATTGCCATCTCAACATCCATATCGCTAACCTTTTCCAAAATGCGAATCCAATTCTCAGGATTCGATTCTTCAAAAAATGTTGGATGGCAATCAACAAATAATAAATCACCCATGAATATTACTTTCTCTTCTGGAATATAGAGAACTGCATCACAAAATGAATGTCCACCACCTAATGTGAAAAGCTGTGCACTACGTTCAATTCCATGAAACGTTATTGCATCACAAAATGTTTTTTGAGGTAAAACTAATTTCAAAGTTGGTAATGAAACTTCCAATTCGCTTAGAAAGTTTATTTGATGTTTTAACTTAGGGTCATTGTTTTGATTTATTTGATCTTTTAAAGAATGAATATAATTTCTTAGACCTTGTATATCATTTTTCTGCTTATTGATTCTCGATGGATGAATATCCTTCATTTTTTCATATGTAACTTGACTTGAAATAATATTACTTTCCTTAAATGCTTGGTTACCTCGAATATGATCTCCATGCCAATGACTATTTACAACCCATGTCACGGGTCGATTGGTTATTTTTTCTGCAATATATTTTAAATCTTGAGCAGCTTGTTGTGTGTTAAATGTATCAAAAACTATTGTTTTATCTCCTAAATCAATAAAGCCTGCATTTGCTACGGCACCACTGCCTTCTCTTGCTATTGCAACGTATATCCCTTCACTAACTTTTTCAAGACTAAAATGTTTGCTGAAAAATTCCTTATCCATTTTCCTCTCTCCTTGATTCTCGTTTCAACAAAATATTCCGACATTAAAGGAGGGATTCCTTTGAAGGGGTATCGCCCATCACCATCAAGTTAAAATTTTATAATGCCCCCAAAAAAAGAAACGAACAAAAATGTTCGTTTCTTTTTCATGGTATTTAATGCTCAAGAAAACTTATAACCGCATAAGTATATAGAACGACTAGAGCAAAGGCACATATTCCCATAATTATAATCGCTAGTGCGCTTTTCTCTTGTCTAAACCCTATAATTCCAAGAATAAATGCACTCCACATTGTTACCTTAAGCATTGTAGAAAGGTTGGGAATTGAATATCCACTCAACCAGGTAGAGAAACTTACAATTACGGAAAAAGAGAACAAAGTTAGAACAATAGATAATATATTAATGTGCTTCCCATACTTCAGTTGCATTTCGCTACCCCCTTTTCTTTTCATTAGTGAATAATAGGTAGATGACTATATTTTTATTTTATTCTAAACTTTCTTGAAAATCTACAACAAAAAGAAGAGGTTGTCCCAAAAGTCGCTGAATAGTTACTTTTAGGCAACCTCTTTTCTTTATTTTTTACTTTCCTCTAGTTTAGAGATACTTGCTTCTTTTTCAGGTAACGTATCAACAAAATCTTTTTGAGCTTTCAATAGGTCAGATTGTTGTATCCAAGCCATAAGATCATCTAAAGATTTACGGGCTTCTTTTACATCGCCAGTAATATCATTCATGTTCAGCTTATTAAATGTAGCTAAAAATTCTTGTTGAATCTCACCTTGCAATGCATTGCTTTGTTAATTCTTTATTTTCATCACTTTTTGCCTTTTGAACATTATTCATAGCTTTCCCGATTTCATGTTTATCAAAAGCATCTTGCGCTTTCTTTAAATTTTTCAAGTTCTTCACGTTCACGCGGAGACAATTTTTCTAGTAGGGGTACCACCCCATCACCAT
>NZ_JBFPJH010000524.1:0-1738 GCF_040838255.1 Bacillus sp. C30
AAGTTCTGCCATGATATTTCCCCCTAGAAAGTTTATGCAAACGTTTTCTTTGAATTTATTATAAACGAATAGATTCAAAAAAGAAATAAAAACACTATAAAAAAATAAAACGTTTTCATTATTCCTATGAATATATAATAAGTTTCACATGTTTTATTAGAAAAAGAAAATAAATATTGTAAGCGCTATTTTAAATTTGGATAGAATCTGTTATCATTCAGTAATGAAAACGTTTGCGCCTTAAAAAAAGAAAAAAGAATCAATAGTATAGATGAAATGGGGTAGCATAATGGGAAAACAATGGTGGAAAGAAAGTGTAGTATATCAAATTTATCCTCGTAGTTTTATGGATAGTAATGGTGATGGTATAGGTGATCTTCGTGGTATTCTTGCGAAGCTAGACTACTTAAAAGAATTAGGTATTGATGTAATTTGGTTATCACCAGTCTATGAATCTCCAAACGATGATAATGGTTACGATATAAGTGATTATTGTAAAATTATGAACGAGTTCGGAACAATGGAAGATTGGGATGAACTATTACATGAAATGCATAAACGTAATATGAAACTTATGATGGACTTAGTTGTTAATCATACTTCAGATGAACATAATTGGTTTATTGAATCATGTAAATCGAAAGATAATAAATATAGAGACTATTATATATGGCGCCCTGGAAAAGAAGGGAAAGAGCCGAATAACTGGGGAGCAGCATTTAGTGGATCTGCATGGAAATATGATGAGATGACAGATGAATATTATTTACATCTGTTTTCTAAAAAACAGCCAGATTTAAACTGGGATAATGAAAAGGTAAGACAAGATGTTTATGACATGATGAAGTTTTGGTTAGAAAAAGGAATTGATGGGTTCCGTATGGATGTTATTAATTTTATTTCTAAAGAAGATGGCTTACCAGCTGTTGAAACGGATGAAGAAGGATATGTTTCAGGGCATAAACATTTTATGAACGGTCCGAACATTCATAAGTATTTGCATGAAATGAATGAAGACGTATTGTCTCAGTATGACATTATGACGGTTGGGGAAATGCCTGGTGTAACGACAGAAGAGGCTAAATTGTATACAGGGGAAGCTAGAAAAGAACTACAAATGGTATTCCAATTTGAACATATGGATTTAGATTCCGGAGAAGGTGGGAAATGGGATGTAAAACCATGCTCACTTCTTACTTTGAAACAAAATTTAACAAAGTGGCAAAAAGCATTAGAACAAACAGGATGGAATAGCCTTTATTGGAATAACCATGACCAGCCTCGCGTTGTATCTCGTTTTGGTAATGATGGAGCTTATCATACTGAATCAGCGAAAATGTTAGCGACAGTACTTCATATGATGAAAGGGACACCGTATATTTATCAAGGAGAAGAAATCGGAATGACCAATGTTCGATTTGAATCAATTGATGAATACCGAGATATTGAAACACTAAATATGTATAAAGAAAAAGTTATAGAGCGCGGCGAAGATATAGATAAAGTGATGCAGTCTATATATATAAAGGGCCGAGATAATGCTAGAACTCCGATGCAGTGGGATGATAGAGAACATGCTGGATTCACAACCGGTGAGCCTTGGATTGCGGTAAATCCTAACTACAAAGAGATTAATGTGAAACAGGCAATCCAAGATGAAGAATCAATTTTTTATTACTATAAAAAATTGATTGAATTACGTAAAAACAATGAAATAGTTGTGTATGGAACATATGAT
>NZ_JBFPJH010000579.1:0-1737 GCF_040838255.1 Bacillus sp. C30
GAATATTATAACATTTAATATTAAATAATCCCTATTACATTTAAAAAGACAATAATTATTGCAAGTGGTGCTACAAACCGAAGTAAAAATGCCCAGCAAGTAAATACTTTCTTTCCGTAATTTCCACCTACAAAAAATTCAGCTTCTAGCACTTTCTTTTCCATCTTGAATGATACGAAAATACTAATGAATAGCGCTCCAAGCGGCATTAATATATTACTAGATAAGAAGTCTACTGCATCAAAAATATTCTTCCCAAAAATCGTAATATCACTCCATACTCCAAATGATAAGGCCGATGGTATACCTACTAGGAAAATGCAGAAACCGATGATCCATGAAAGTTTAGCTCTTCTTTCTTGTTCACCATTTGCTAATGCTGAAACAACCGTCTCTAGTAGAGAAAATGCCGAGGTTAATGTGGCAAATGTAAATAGCGCAAGAAATACAGTTAAGAACAATCCTCCGAATGGAATTTGGCTAAATACAGATGGCAATACAATAAATAGTAAGCCCGGCCCCTCTGTCGGCTCCATTCCTAATGAAAATACTGCTGGAAATATAGCAAGACCTGCAAATAAAGAAACGAATAAATTCAATCCGACAATCGTAACTGCTGATTTTGGTAAACTTTCTTTTTTATTTAAATACGAGCTATACGTAACCATAATCGAAATCCCTATACTAATCGCAAAGAATGATTGGCCCATTGCGAATAAAATACTTTCTGAAGTAATCTTCGAGAAATCTGGTTGTAAGAAAAACTTCACGCCTTGCATCGCATTATCCAGTGTTAATGAACGAATAATAAGAGCGACAAATAAAACGAACAATGCTGGTAGCATATATTTACTTGCTTTTTCAATTCCATTTTGTACACCTTTTGATACAACCCATATCGTAATGAACATAAAAGCGAAATGTCCAGTAATAGCCCAAAGCGGATTTCCAATTGTTTCAGTAAATAACGAACCGTAATTTTGTCCCGGAGTAATAAGCTGTCCTGTTACTCCCCTGAAAAAATATATTAAAACCCATCCACCTACAACGCTATAAAATGAAAGTAATATAAAACAAGTTCCAACGCCAAGACGTCCAATCCAGTGCCATCCTGTATTTGGTGCGATACTTTTAAATGCTCCAACTGCTTGTTTCTGTGTACTGCGTCCAATCATAAATTCAGCTATAAGTAGCGGTAATCCAATTAATACAGTAAATAATATAAAAATTAAAAAGAATGCTCCTCCCCCGCTCTTCCCAGCGATATAAGGAAATTTCCATATTGCGCCAAGTCCAATTGCTGATCCTGCTGCTGCCATTATAAAACCTAATTTCGAAGTCCATTGCTCCGTCTGTTTCATCCTATTTTCCTCCTGTTAAAATCATTTTATATTAATAAATAAATATTATTGATCAATCTGAATAAAACCTCCATTTCTTTTTCTATAAAATAAAAAAATGGCCCAACGTCTCTATATAAAGAGACGCTAAGCCATTTACTTAACGCGGTACCACCCTTATTGATTCCATTATGAATCCACCTTAGTAGTAATCGTTTGATTACAAACCTAATATCGAAGGTTAACCGTTAAGATTTACTAAGAATGTGATTCCGTTCCACCTTACTGCTCCTAGGCGAGTTCAGGATGTCATTTGACTATGTCGCACCAACCCATAGCTCTCTGCACAAATACATGACCTTACTACTCCTATTCAACACATTTTAATATTTAGAAT
>NZ_JBFPJH010000525.1:0-1729 GCF_040838255.1 Bacillus sp. C30
TTCTTTAACATTACAAACTATATGATCCTTTCGTATATTCCTTCTTATTTAACACAAGTACTAAAAGTCAAAGAAACAACGGGCTTATTAATTATTTCAATTACGATGGCACTTATGATTCCACTGGCACTTTATTTCGGTAAATTAAGTGATAAAGTAGGTAATAAACGCGTAGTACAAATTGGCTTACTTGGTTTAGCATTATGTTCAATTCCAGCATTTTTATTAATTGGTAACGGACATATTGTAGCCATGTTTGCGGGTATTTTCATTTTAGGTTTCTTCCTTAGTGTATATGAAGGAACATTGCCTTCGTTATTACCAGCACTCTTTTTCACCGATGTACGTTATCGTGCGCTTTCTATCTCCTTTAATATTTCTGTATCTATATTCGGTGGTACAACGCCGCTTGTATGTTCATACTTAGTTCATGCTACTGGTAATCCACTGGCACCAGCATTTTATTTAACTGGTGTAAGTGTAATTGGATTAATTGTGTTTAGTGTACTGTTTGTCACAACATCAGGACGTGCACTAAAAGGTTCTTACCCTACTGTCGAATCGAAAAAAGAAGCACATCAAATTGCTAAAGAGGATCCTGAAGAAACACTTTGGTGGCATGAAGAATCTTTAGAAATTGAAGCAGGAAAAAAAGCATAATTTGTGAAAAGCAACGTGGACTTTTACACAAAAAGACTCCTAGTTTAATAGGAGTCTTTTTGTATACATCATTTTCTCTTCTTCAAACTCTTCTGATACGCATAAAGCTTATAAACCTCTTCCTTAAATTCATGCAGAAGTACAGTGTTTTCACCATTTGAATAACGCACTGCATTATACGCGTCTATAATAATATGACTCTGAATATTTACCTCTTCTTCAACATTAATTCTCTCTAGCCAAGCTTCAACAGTTTCTCCTCGTTCTCGGTTTAAAGGAGGAGATAGCTTACTCTCGAGTTTGAAAATTTCTTTTCGAATTTCGTTATGTGGTGGTTTATTTCGTTTGAAGCGTTTTTGGCTAATGCCTTCTTTATCAGTAATGATTGTAGATTCAAAGACAGGCATATTTGGTAAACTTAAATGTTTTCGTTTTTTTACTATTTTCCAAACGACGTAAATAGCGATGGCTGTACAGGCTATTATTGTAATGCTATTTATGAGAGTTGGATCAAAAGGACGCTGCCCCAATTCTTCTTTAATTTGAGGATCTTTTAAATTTCCTTTATTCGACCAAAAGTCGTCTGTATCTTTTAATGCAGCTGCCGAGAACAATGGATTTAAAGCATAACCAAATCCTAAGGCAACTACTTGTATGATATAAGAAAAAAGAAGCCGAATATAAGGAAATACCGGAATAAGTAAAGCGCTAATTATTCCAATCGTAATAATAGAAGTGAAACGTAATAGCTGTTGATTACGATTGGAACCTGTTAACCAAAATGTAATCATAATGTGTAAAGTTAATAGTAACAATTTCCACAATGGCGGAAAGGGGGCATAAAATATAGCTGAAACGACAAACCATACAATACCGCCTAACGATTTTTGTACTGGATATCCCGGTCCAACAGAGTGTACGATAAAGAAAAACAGTGGTAATAATATTGTGCCTAAAATAGAGAAAGGTAGAAATAAAGAACAACCGATTATTTGAATAACTAACAGTAGTACAAAACCTGTTGTTTTTTTCTTCATAAATTTATGAATAAGAAATACTCCTACATAAC
>NZ_JBFPJH010000526.1:0-1728 GCF_040838255.1 Bacillus sp. C30
GTACTAGCGTATTTCCATTACAGATATTTACTTCAATATTTCTATTTGACCAAGTCCTTCTGTAAGTTTTTTGTTTTTTCCTTTTAGTCACTATGTATGTTGTTCAAATGAAAATTTCATTTCACTACCTCAAATTTATTGTACTCGTAAAAAGATAATTGAAAACGATATTCTGGATGCTCTCTCACCCAATCGTAGGCTTCTTCTAAAATATCCATTATATTTTGCGCGTCATTAAGTTCACTACATTCATTCTTTTTCTGTTTGCATAGAGGGCAGAACCCACTCACTATCTCGGCATTCATCGCACGAATAGTTTTACTTTCTAGGTCAACTACTAGACGAAGAATAAGAGAATGTTCCGCTTTTGTAGTCACCATCATTTCAGCAATCCCATCCTCATTCCAAAAGACTCCGTTTAATTCCATCTGTACGTTGACGTCTTTAATATCCAAGTCTATCACTATCACACCTCCCTTGTATAAAAATCTTACCTTACTCTTCTATTTTAATCGTTAATACTCCACGGTTTAAAGCTATGTTAAGTTTTTTCCAATTCTTCTTTGCTATAAGAGGAAGTATAATTACTGCTAAAAGTAACGTGAATATTACACCAAAAACTAAAACTGTTAAAATATTAAAGATCACTTCCATTTAACTGTCCACTCTTTCATTTCTATGAGTTCTTATTTTATTAATACATTTTACAATTCTTACTACGCCTTTATTTTCAAAGCAATTATAACAACAAATTAATTTCTATTTAATATGAAGACTTTATCCACCGTCAAAGCGATAAAATTAAATTTATGTAGTTAGAAATGGAGGAGAATCTCATTTAACCTCTGTCTTCTCCTCCATCTCAGCCAAATACCTAAGTTGCCGCTCTGCCTTTCTCACTGCAGTAGGAAAGTGTTTTTTTAGAAGTTCTACTGCAGATTCACTTATATAATATCTTTCCGTTATACTTTCCCACGTGTCACTACTTTCAAATGCACTCCATACAAAAGGACGCTCTGCACTTTTTTTCATTTCTTTAAATGCCCATTTTCGCATCTTTTTTTTCGCTTTTTCTGTTAGTTTTCCGTTCTTTACAAGTTCAAGCTCACAATGTCTCTTGTATCGCTTATTAATATCTCTCTCACTATATGCTTTAAGAAATATATTCGCTGTATTCTCAGCATCTGCTAAAGCCCGGTGCTGCTTCCCTTCCCACGTTAAGCCGAGCTGATCCACTGCAAATTGTAAACTTGGTGTATGCTCAAATAATTCTTCATACGCCTGAAAAACAAATTTTTGCACATCAAATCTGCTCTCTTTTTCCATACATGGGCATTCTACACCGTATAATGTACAATCTTGAGATAGAAAACGGTAATCTTCTTTTCCCCATGAAACAAATATTGAATCTTCTCCGATGAACTGAATAAATTTCTCTATAATTTGAGGGAAATTCCCTACACCTATTAAATCTTTCTTTGTAATTCCAGTTAATTTTGTTGTATGACGAGTTAATGGGGCACTTGGTTTTACTAACTCTGAAAATTCTCCAATAACCTTCATTGTACTCACATCTATTTTTACAGCTCCAATATCAACTATTTCTGACGGATCTTCTGATTTATACGGCCTAAAATTCCTTTCAATATCAAACACAATGAAGTGTGTAGCGTTTTTCAATTTATTTACCTCTTTCTAAATTCCTTTTCACACACATACTTTATTTTC
>NZ_JBFPJH010000527.1:0-1725 GCF_040838255.1 Bacillus sp. C30
CTTTATATCATGTCAGTGCAATTTTTTATAAAATGAAGGGGAACGATACAAACTGTACATAAAGTTTTTTTATGCATTGCACTAAAAAACTTAAGTTAGTTTAATTTTTATTAAAGGAGGGCTACTTTTGGAAGCACAACTATCAAAAAACGATTCAAGTAAAACAAAATTTGTTGTTGCTGGTTTACTACTTGGTATTCTAATGGCAGCAATGGATAACACAATCGTCGCAACTGCGATGGCAACGATTGTCGGAGACTTAGGAGGGTTCGACAAATTCGTTTGGGTCACATCCGCCTACATGGTAGCAACAATGGCCGGAATGCCTATTTTCGGTAAGCTGTCTGATATGTACGGACGGAAACGCTTTTTTATTGGCGGATTAATTCTCTTCTTATTTGGTTCTGCACTTTGCGGGACAGCATCAAGTATTGAACAACTAAGTATTTATAGAGCCATTCAAGGAATTGGTGGCGGCGCTCTTATGCCTATCGCATTTACAATTATGTATGATATATTCCCGCCTGAAAAACGAGGAAAAATGACCGGACTATTTGGTGCTGTTTTCGGAACATCTAGTGTTTTCGGACCTTTATTAGGTGCTTACATTACAGATTATATAAGTTGGCACTGGGTCTTCTATATTAATATTCCGTTAGGACTTATTTCCTTCTTCTTCATTACTAAATACTATAGCGAGTCTCTAGAATATCGAAAACAAAAAATTGACTGGGCTGGTGCTATTACGCTTGTCATTAGTATCGTTTGCTTAATGTTTGCTTTAGAACTTGGTGGTAAAGAATATGCATGGGACTCTAATGTGATTATTGGTTTATTTTCAACTGTTGTTATTCTGCTTATTATTTTCTTCTTCGTAGAAAGAAACGCAACCGAGCCTATTATTTCTTTCCATTTATTTAAAAAACCTTTATTTGCAGCTAGCCAAGGTGTTGCCTTTTTCTATGGCGCAGCTTTTATCATCTGTACAGTTTATATTCCAATCTTCGTTCAAGGTGTTCTCGGTGGTTCAGCCTCAAATGCCGGATTAATTTTGACACCTATGATGGTAGGATCTGTAATCGGAAGTCAAACTGGTGGACAATTAGCTTCACGAACAAGTTATCGTAACATCATGACAGTATCTGGAGTTTTCTTCGTTCTTGGTATTTATTTACTAAGTACTTTAACTATGGAAACACCTCGTACACTCGTAACAATGTTTATGGTGCTTGCTGGACTTGGAGTTGGATTCTCCTTCTCAGTTTTAAGTATGGCATCTATCCACAAATTAGAAATGAGAGATCGCGGTTCTGCTACATCCACGAACTCATTCTTCCGTTCACTTGGAATGACCCTTGGCGTCACGATTTTCGGTACGATTCAAAATCATGTTTTCACTGATAAATTAAAAGCAGTCTTCCCTCCTGAACTAGAAAAAATGGCTCCTAAAGGTGGAGACACAAGCTTTTTATTATCACCAAATGCTACTGAAAAGCTACCTCCTGAAGTACTGAGCGGAATTAAAGAGGCTCTTGCAACATCTATTGCTAATACATTTTTCTGGGCACTTATCCCAGCTACGCTAAGTATAATTTGTATTTTACTTATGGGAAATGAACGTCTTTTAACAGGACCAAAAACAAAGCAAAAACAAAAACAAGTAAGCTAATATAGAAAAACGAAACGGTATATCCCTTTATGAAAGAGGATATACCGTTTATAATA
>NZ_JBFPJH010000528.1:0-1713 GCF_040838255.1 Bacillus sp. C30
ACATAACATTGATAAATGCATAATAAAAAGCCTGTTTTCACAGACTTGTATTTTCATCTATAAGTAATTCCATTACAACACCTACAACTGGACCTTCGTCATCAATATCCCCATTTAAACGGAAGCCAAATGACTCATATAGTCCCATTGCGTGTTTGTTGTCAGGATGTAAACTTAAATAAATTATTTTACATTCGAATTTTTGTTGCAAGAATTGAATTAGTAAGCGAAGGAAACGTTTTGCGTATCCTTTTCCTTGAAATTGTTGGTCAATCATAAAACGATCTAACCATACACTTTCATGTTTTTGGGAATACCAACCGTACATTGCGTATCCAACGAGTGTTTCTTTGTCATATAAGCCTACTGACGTTCCGTTTTCTTCATATAATGATTCCGCTAAAGAAAACGCATTGCTTTCAATAAACTGCTGCTGGTCTTTTGCTACGTCTAAAGCAGCAACTGAACGCCAATTATTTGCTGTTACTTCACAAATGTGAAGATTCATAGTTCCAACTCACCTTCTAAATTAGTATAGCTTACAAGCTAATATGGATAATTCTACTTGTTATTTCGATCAAGTCAAGGATAAATACATAAAAAGGCAGCTGAATGACATATTCAGCTGCCTAGAAAATATAGTTGATTAGTTTGTTGCTTCTTTTAAAGTATTTACGTTTTCTTCCATTAATGTGAAGTAATCTTTATTGTTCTTTGCATCATCCTCAGAAATAGTAGCAAGGTGATTTAAGCGTAAAATTTTTGTGCCTGTTTCTTTTTGAATAACTGATGCTACTTTTGGAGTAGAGAATGTTTCAAATAAAATATATTGTAGACCGTGCTCTTTTACTGTTTTTGTAATGTCAGCAAGCTGCTTTTGAGATGGTTCATCAGATGCTGAAATTCCAGCGATTGGAATTTGTTTCAAACCGTATCGTTGTTCCCAGTAGCCGTAAGCTGCGTGTGAAACTAATATTTCTTTCGTTTTTGCATTTGCAACAACTGCTTTAAATTGATCATCTAAATCAGTAAATTTTGTTTGTAGTGCTGCAAAGTTTTTTTCGAACTCTTTTTTATGTTCAGGCTGTAATTCTACAAGTGCATTTTTAATTTTTTCTGCTTGTTTCATCGCAAGAGTAGGGTCTATCCAAACGTGTGGGTCTTTATCGTGATGATGTTCATCTTCTTTATGACCGTCTCCATGATCGTGCTGCTCTTCTTCAGATGAAGCACGAAGTTCGATATCTTTAGATGCATTTACAATTTTTACGTTTTCTTTTTTTAATGATTTTTCCATTTTTTCGGCAAATGGTTCTAATTCTGCGCCGTTATAAACAAATAAATCGGCTTTTGCCACTTGTACAGTCTGCTTTTGACTTGGTTCAAATGTATGAGAATCCGCACCAGGTGGGTAAATTGTTTCTACATTTACATAATCACCACCGATTTTTTTTGCAAAGTCAGCGAGTGGGAAAATGGTTGTATAAACAGAAAGTTTCCCATCTTTTTTCGCTGCACTATCTTTGTTGTTAGAACATCCAGCAAAGATGAGTGTGAAAATAAGTATAAATGAAAATAGAGCTAATTTTTTAGGCATATAATTCTCCTCTTTTCTTTTTTACAATTATATTTTCTCCAAATATAAGAAGAAAATATCGTTTTAATACAAAACGGAATAATTACGTTTTAGTTTGCGAACCTAGTATAATACAT
>NZ_JBFPJH010000529.1:0-1710 GCF_040838255.1 Bacillus sp. C30
CCTTCCTTCTCACAGAAATTTAGCGGTACAACTTAATGTTAGCCGTATTACTGTTGAATCTGCTTATCAACAATTACTAGCTGAAGGTTATGTAGAAAGTAAACCGAAACGTGGGATTTTTGTTGCAGAAGTTGATATTGATGTCATTCAAAATAAACAACAAGTTGTGTCAAACAGCGCTAACAATATAAAAAAAGAACAATATGACTATGATTGTAGCCAAGGACTGATTGATCAAAAAGCTTTTCCAATTACAAACTGGAAAAGAGCATTACAAGAAACTTTATTCCAGTATGAAAATGAATTATTTGCTAGAGAAGATCCTCAAGGTGAGTTCGTTCTACGAGCGCATATTTCAAAATATTTATACCATGCCCGCGGGGTACATTCTTCACCTGATCAAATTATTATCGGAGCCGGTACGCAGCCTCTTCTTTGGCTACTACTTCAACTGCTTGGTTCAAAAAAAGAATACGGAATCGAAAACCCTGGATTTCACCGTATAACTGCCATGATTCAAAGTTCTGGTCTTCCTGTTCACCCTATTTCATTAGACGATAAAGGGATTCGTATTTCAGCTTTACGTGAATCACGTTCCAATGTAGCATACGTCACTCCATCACACCAATTTCCTCTTGGAATGATTATGCCATTATCTAGAAGGCTCGAATTATTAAGATGGGCCAATGATTGCGGAGGATATATTATTGAAGATGATTATGACGGAGAATTTCGTTATGTAGGAAAACCTATTCCCTCTTTACAAGGACTAGATTCAAATGAACGCGTTATTTATATGGGAACTTTCTCGAAATCCTTCTTACCTTCTTTGCGAATGGGGTATATCGTTTTACCAACTCATCTATTAAAAATCTATACAGAGCTTGAAGGTAAGTTTAAACAAACTGTTTCCACAATACAGCAACTCGCTTTTGCAACCTTTATTCACAATGGTGATTGGGAGCGCCATTTGAACCGTAGTCGTACGTTATATAAAAGAAAGCACACATTACTAGTTAAATCTATCAAAAATGAAATGGGATCTCGTGTTCAAATACTTGGCGAACAGTCTGGACTGCATATCGTACTTCATGTTCATAATGGTATGAACGAACAAGAACTGATTCATACTGCTGCGAGACAACGTATCAAGTTGTATCCTCTCTCCACATACGATTCTGTTCATAATTTAAAGAAGGCATCGTATGTATTACTCGGTTTCGGCAGTATTCCCGAAGATTGTATAGAAACGGTTGTAAAATTATTAAAAAAAGTCTGGTTCCCTAACTAAAAATAACTCCACGTAAGTTATACTTACGTGGAGTTATTTTCATTCACTATTTTTCTGATACTTGCCCTGATCTCGCTGTCCTTCCTGGACGCTTAACACCAGTTGTTTCTGTTGAATAGGAAGCTTCAATTATAGCGGTTGGATCTACAGAGAGAACGAGATCTTTCATTTTCGGATAAATGAAACGGTTTGTAATACAATAAATGATTTTCTTGTGCTCTCCTAAAAAACCACCTTCTCCATGTAGATACGTAACGGATAATTGCAATTCTTTCATAAGCAAATCGCCTATTTCTTTATTTTTCCCAGAAATAATCATAACGCTCTTTCCTTGATTAATACCATCTAATATGAAATCAATCATTTTCGTAACAATATAGAAAATTGCTAATGAGAACATCGCTTGCTCAATTGAAAAT
>NZ_JBFPJH010000530.1:0-1695 GCF_040838255.1 Bacillus sp. C30
AGGTGAAGGGATGTTCAAAAAAATTATTGATTCTTTATTAGGAAAGAAAAAACATCGTTCGTATTCAAGTAGTGATTATCGTCATAGAGGGCGCTCGTATTCAAGTAGCGACTATAAACGACGTTCATCTGGTTATGGGCATCAGCATTATAAAAGAAAACGTAAAAGCCGTAGCTTCTTTTCAAGTAGCTGATGAAATGGCGTCGTATACTAGCTTTATTTGATAGACCACTGCGAAAAAATACAATCGTTGCAGAGCGTTATAAGATTGAATCAGTAATTGGAATGGGCAGTTATGGGGTTACATATGTCGTTAATGATTTACAAATAAATAAATATAAAGTCTTAAAACAATTAAGGAAAAGTAAACAAAGATATGAGTCTGGTAGAAAATCATTTGAGCAAGAGAAAGTGATTTTACAAACATTAAATCATGCGTCAATTCCTAATCTACATGATCATTTCATATGGGAGAAAAAGAACTTTTTTGTGATGGAGTATATGCCGGGGGAAAATTTCGAAGATCATATTTTCTTAGATGGGCAAGTATATGATGAACGTGAAGTTTTTGAAATTTTATATGAAGTACTAGGAATTGTTTCGTATTTTCATAGTAAAGGTATCATTCACCGAGATTTACGTATTCCAAACATATTAATGAAAGAAAATCAGATTAGTATTATTGATTTTGGATTGGCTAAATTGAAAGGTGAGGGTGATGAGCGTGCTATAACTTATGAAGGTGAACAAGCTTTGATGCGAGAAGTTCACTTTCGTAGCGACTTTTATGCGCTCGGTCATTTCGTATTATTTTTATTGTATGCTAGTTATCAATCGACTGAAAAAAAGGAAAAACCTTGGTATGAAGAGTTAGTGCTGGAAGAATATAATCGCGACATGCTGATGCGAATGTTACAAATGAAAGCGCCATACTATGAAAATGTACAAGATTTGAAAAAAGATGTAGCTTACGCTTTAGAAAGGATGGAGACCCCATGTTTCAAAAGTTTTTAGCAAGTGTTGGTATTGGTAGTGCAAAAGTAGATACCGTTCTTGAAAGAGATGAGTATACAGTTGGAGAAGAGATAGTAGGGAAGGTTCATATAACTGGAGGTTCAGTTAGCCAAGAAATTGAAAGCATTTACTTAACGTTGTCGACGTCATATGTAAGAGAAGTGGATGATAAAAAAGTAACTGCATCGTATGATTTAGAGCGAGTTCGTTTAACAGATCCATTTTCTGTAGAGCCAAATGAAAAAGTGGAAATTCCATTTTCGTTTTTAATGCCAATTGAAGCACCACTAACACTTGGAATGAAAACGGTTTGGGTTCATACAGGTCTTGATATTAAACGTAGTATTGATCCAAGTGACCGTGATTATATTCAAGTATTGCCGAATGCGCTATTGAACAGTGTATTAAATAGTGTAAATCAATTAGGTTTTAAAGCGCGTCATATAGAATGCGAAGAATTACCGTATCGATTACGTAAGCAAGTTCCATTCGCGCAAGAATTTGAGTTTATTCCAGTTTCCGGAGAGTATTATGGGAAATTAGATGAATTAGAATTATTAATTTTGCCAAGTGCCCACGATCGATTAGAAATTATTATGGAAGTAGATAGAAAATCACGTGGATTGGCTGGTTTATTCGCAGAAGCGCTTGATCTTGATGAGAAGGTTATTCGCTTTACAG
>NZ_JBFPJH010000531.1:0-1691 GCF_040838255.1 Bacillus sp. C30
ATATTATATTGTTTTCCATTTATACCATCACGTAATAACACATGATACGCTTTAACTGCATCACGTACATCTAGAAAGTCTCTACTATCTTTCAAACTGTTTACTTCAATAATCGCTTTACTTCTACCCGATTCTATATCTATCATTTTTTTTGCGAGAATTGAACAAACACCATTCGATACTCCTGGACCAATTAAATTTGAGGGCTTTGCAATGATAATATTTGAATCCATTAATCCGCCCCAAGCCTCCGCAATAATGACTTGCATAGTTTTACTTAAACTATATGGATTTGAAACTTTTATGTTTTTCATACTATCTGCTTGCAATGCAGATCCTATAACTAATGTTTTACAATGCGAAGCTTCCTGCTTAATGGCTTCTAATAAATATAAAGTCCCTATTACGTTAATCTCTATATATTCAAGAGAAGCTGTCCAAGACTCATTAACTGAGTTTCTTCCTGCTAAATGCAATACATAGTCTGGTTTTATTTGTTTAATTACCTTCATTACTTCACTCTTATTTGTTAAATCACAAGTAATACCATTTTCGATTTTTTCTCTATGTGAACGATTTTGAAACATAGGAATTACATGAAAGCCCTGCTCTAAAAAATATTGGTAAGCATGACGTCCTGTGAAGCCATTTGCACCAGTTATTAAAAGGCTCACATTTCTTTTCATCGTAAAAACCCTCCTTTTTCTAACATTTGTTTCACCTCATGTTTTGTAAGTAAGTCTTGTTGAGAACTAAAACTCTTCACATCCACAAGCGGATAACTAGCATAATATTCTTGAAGTCCTTCTATAGGAATAGTCGGTAGTACCACAAAATAATTTTGATCAAAACTAATACTTGTTTTACTCTCTACCTCAGATAAAAGCATTTCACTTAATTTTTCACCAGGTCTTATCCCTACCTCTTTTATCTTCACGTTTTCTTTTTTTGAATCTTCAATCAATATTCTTGCTAAATCCGTTATTTTACATGCTGGCATTTTCATAACAAAGATTTCTCCTCCTCTTCCTTCAGATGCTGCTTTAAATAACAATCCAACAGCATCTTCAATGGTTAAGAAAAATCTAGTCATATTTGCATCGGTAATCCCTACTTTTGAAGATTGCTTAATTTGCTTTTTAAAAAGCGGTACCACACTTCCACTCGTTCCTAAAACATTTCCGCCACGAACACAAATGAATTTTGTTTTCTTCGTTTGCACATTCGCATGAACCATTAATTTTTCACCAATTGCTTTTGTCATCCCATACGTATTTGATGGATCGGCCGCTTTATCAGTTGAAACATATATAACTTTCTCAACTTGATTCTGGATAGATGCTTCAATTACATTTTGCGTACCATGTATATTTGTTTTTATAGCTTCATAAGGATAATATTCACATACTGGAACATGCTTTAAAGCTGCAAGATGAAATACATAATGTACACCTTGGCAAGCATATACTAGTTGCTCTTTATCACGAATATCTCCAATAATAAATTTCAATCTCTCTTCATTTATAAACTGTTGCTGCATTTCAAACTGAACCGTTTCATTCCTTGAAAAAACTCTAATTTCTTTCGGTGATTTTTCTAATAGTTGTTTTATAAGTTCATGTCCCCACGAACCTGTACCACCAGTAATTAAAATTATTTTATTAAGCATTCCTTTTCCTCCTACCATACAT
>NZ_JBFPJH010000532.1:0-1689 GCF_040838255.1 Bacillus sp. C30
TATTTACATAAATATACGAGTGGTGACTATAAAAAATAAAAATTGTCACCACTCATATAAACTACAATTTTTGCACGACAAAAGTAATCGCATTCGTATTTAATTGAATGTGTTTACCGTTTCGTACAATATCATACGCTAAATTTTTTATTTCAACTTTTACTTCTTTCCATTCGTTATAAACGCCTTTTAGTGTACGTATCATTTCTTCCGTAGAAAGGTTAATTTCAATTAAAGCATCTAATTCTTCTCCTGTTTCTAAATCTATTTCTTAAATGTTAGAGTTAACTATTAAACAATTGATACCGCCACTCTTTGTCCCATTTTTCATAGTGTGAAGCACTTTTTTTAAATCGTCTATTGATCTAACATGTTCTAAACTTGATACTGCAACGATGTAGTCATAAGTATTAGGAGCAATATAGTAGTCTTCAATTGCTGCTTGTTCCGTTTTTATGTATTCAAATACACCATATTCTTTTCTATAAACTTGTAACTTCATTAAAGCCGAATCAAGTAGATCAATACAAGTAACAGTGCCGCCACTATTCATAATTTTTTGTGCAATCGGAGTACTGTTTCTACCGACACCAGAGCCAAGGTCCAGTATTTGTAGGTCTTTCTGTTCTTCAAGATAGTTCAGCATGTCCATAACTGTTTTAACAGGTTTATAAAGCCAAGATCCCGCTTCGAATAATTTATATTGTTCATAGCAAAGATCGTGATACTTTTTCTCTTCTTGTCTTATGTAATCGATTCTGTTCATAGTGTTTCAGCTCCAATAGTTTCATGGCGAAATGAATAGGTTGGACAACCTTTAACATTCATTTGAATTCGAAATATACCACCAGCATGTGGGTACTGTTTTAATTCCGCATCAGTCATTCTTGTTCTGGCTGTTGTGATATATAAATCGGTCAAATTAGGTCCTCCAAATGTACACGACGTTACATATAAAGCAGGAATCGGAATACTTAAAATCTGTTCTCCAGTCAAGGGATTCCATCTAGTAATCTTCGAGCCTCCCCAATGTGCAATCCATAAACAACCTTCTACATCAATTGTCATACCATCGGGTAGACCTTCATTTTCAGGGAAGATGATAACATCTGTTGGATTGCTAATTACACCAGTATGTATATCATAATGAAAACGGACTACTTTTTTTGTAGGTGTATCAATAAAATAAAGGTATGTATCGTCAGGAGACCATGCTATGCCGTTTGATGTATTTACATGTGATACCTTTTTCTCTACTTGGAGATTATTATTTAAAGAATACAAGGAACCGGCGCCACTTATACCATATAAGTCAGTAGTGCCTGCCCAAAAGCGGCCAGCCGGATCGCATTTCCCGTCATTAAAACGATTTTCTATTAAATGTGGTTCAGGATCATAAATATGTGTAAGCTCTTCTGTATTTAGATTAAAAGAATAAAACCCTTTTTCTAGAGCTAAAAGTACTACATCATCTAGATATGGAACGACACAGCCGATTTGCTGATTGAGGGCAATCACTCGGTTTGAATTATTAGCGGGGGTATAAATGCATAGTTTTTTCTCCATAATATCAACCCAGTATAAAAGCTGCTTTTTTTCATTCCAACATGGTCCTTCAGCTAAACTTGCTTTAGCATCTAAAACTAATTCTATATTACTGAACAAGATGTTCACCTCGCTTTATAAGAT
>NZ_JBFPJH010000533.1:0-1686 GCF_040838255.1 Bacillus sp. C30
TAATAGGGCAGACCAATTAGCTTTTTACCGTTAGGTGGTCTAAAATCAATTTCGCCTGTAAATCCTGTTTGGCGGATTAATGAATTCGTTTTTTCTATTTCTTCTTTAATAAAAGAAGGTGTTTTAAAAACCATTCTGTTATGAGAATATGTATGATTTCCAAGTTGGTGTCCAGAGTGTACGATAGCTTCTCCTAACGATAGGTTTTTCTCTAATTCATTTCCGATTAAAAAGAAAGTAGCTTTTGCATTGTATCGATCTAGTAGCGGTAATATTTGTTTAACATTGTTAGTAGGACCATCATCAAAAGTTAAAGCAATCACTTTTTCATTTGTTTCTACTCGGTTTGTTAAACCTCCAAACAATTGAAAACTTCTTGCGTTCATCAATTTGTATGTTCCGAATAATGCTACAGTAATAATGAATAATGTAACGATTGTAATGATTATATTCTTTTTCATAACGCAACCTCACTATACTTTTGGATTGGACTAAAAAGTATTATATCAAACTAAGTAACTTCGTGCTTTAAAAAGGATGTGGATGCAAGGGGAAGAAATTTATCATATAATAAAATGCAAAAGGTATATTAGGAGGTGTTTATATGGCGATTATAATTCAATTGCCAGACACTGCAGCGTCTCATGCAAAGCCAAGTATGGAAATGGCGATACTTTGCGTGGGGTAGACAAGTAATATACAATCGCCTAAATGAGCTCGTATCATTTTTTATATTTGGCTTTGCACCTTATTGAAATGAACCATAAAAAATAAGGGGCGAGCAGAAATGAAATACGTTAAAGCTGCGACGGTTTTACCAGAAAGTCTAATTGCTGAAATTCAAAAGTATATACAAGGTGAAACAATTTACATTCCAAAACAAGAAACAAAACATTATAAATGGGGTACACAATCTGGAGGAAGAAAACAACTAGATGAAAGAAACAAAGCTATTAAAGAAGCGTTTAAAAGTGGAATTTCCATTCATCAACTTGCGGAGGAGCATTTTCTTTCCGGAGAAACGATTAAAAAGATTGTGTATTCTAAATGAAAATAAAAGAGTCTAGTTCAATTATTAAATTGAACTAGACTCTTTTTGTTTTGTATCTATTGGATATGAATGGACAAGATAATAGAAAAAATGTGCCGGCTTTTTACTAAATAGAATATAGAGCATTTGAGTGAAAAGCAGAAAGGTGAGCATATATGAATCATCTAGGACAAATAACGATAGAACTATTTTTTGGTTTTTTTGTGCTATTGATTGCTACTAAAATATTAGGGAAGACACAAATATCTCAGTTAACGCCATTTGATTTTATTTCTGCCATAGTTCTCGGAGAATTAGTAGGAAATACTATATATGATCCGGAAATAAAAGTATGGTCTATTTTATATGCAGTACTTGTATGGGTAGTGTTAATTTATACAATAGAAGTGATAACGCAAAAATTTAGAGGGACGAGAAGTTTTTTTGAAGGCTCTCCGTCAATCATTATCCGTAATGGATATATTGACCGGGAACAACTAAGTTCAAATCATTTGGACATTAATCAACTACAACAAATGCTAAGACAACAAAAAGATATATTTTCAATCCGAGAAGTTGAATATATGATTTTGGAACCTAATGGAAACATAAGTGTTCTGAAGAAAAGCAAATATGAATCTCCTACTATAAATGAT
>NZ_JBFPJH010000534.1:0-1685 GCF_040838255.1 Bacillus sp. C30
AGGCCATATAGAGTAGCTGAGAGTGTGCTACAATATATGGCCTCTTTGTTTAAGCGTTAAGTAAGTTAAAGAATCGATTTACATCTTCTTCTGAAACATCACTTAATTGTTTATATTTATAATTTGGATTTTGGTCTTTATCAACTACAACGGAGCGTACTCCTTCAAAGAAATCTTCATGTCGCATGAAGTTTTTAGCGAGTATAAGATCTGTCGCGAAACATTCTTCAACTGACTTTTCTTGGCCATCAATAAACTGTTTTAATGTTACCTTTAATGAAACAGGGGATTTGGATAATAGCTTTTCTTTCGTTGTTTGGGCAAATGGACTTTGATCTTTCTCTAACGATTGAATGATTCCCTCAATTGTATCGAATGCAAAATGCGAATTAATTTCTTCTACTGAAGAAGAAAGATTGCCATCTAAGTTTGGAGCAGTTGCAAATGTACGAATAACTTCTTTTAAATGAGTATGTACATCTTCTTTTTTCCAATTTACCTTTTCAAGTGCGGTAAGGAAATTTGGTAATGAATCTGATGTCATAAAGTAATCAGCAGCGTTAATATATAATACATCAGGAGCTTTTAAAATAGATGCTGTTAAAGCAACGTATCGACCAGTATATCCAGGCGCTTTATTTAAGAAATAAGCAGCACCGACATCAGGGAAGAAACCGATGTTCATTTCAGGCATTGCCCACTTCGTACGCTCTGTTACAATTCGATACGTCGCTCCATTTGTCAGACCGACACCACCGCCCATTACAATTCCATCTAAACAAGCGATAATTGGTTTTTTGTATTGATAAATAAATGTATCAATTTCATATTCTTCTTCAAAAAACTGCTCTGCATGTTGTAATGCAACTTCGTTAGAACGTGCTTCGTATAGCGTTTTAATATCACCACCTGCACAAAAACCTTTCGTCCCAGCTCCTTTTAAAACGATGAGTTCAATACGCTCATCTTGCTCCCATTCTTTAAGTTTTTGCCCAATTGGTTGTAACATGTCATAGGATAAAGAATTAAGTGCTTTTGGACGGTTTAAAGTAATAGATGCAACGCCGTTTTCGCTAACAGAAAATAAAACGTGTTCAGTCATTATAAATCCTCCCTTACTTATCTTTCTATTCTTATTTCTTGATACATGCTGAAATGTCCTCTATAATTTTTGTCTAAATTAGGTGCTTAGTGTTAGTATTTATCGCATATTTTGACGAGTTATATTTGCAGGATTTCAGAGAATGAAGAGGAATATTACAACATTACTGTAAGTGCTATTATTTGAAAATATCGTGTTGAAGGCGCTATTATATGTATAACTTATATTGAGTTAGTATACGTGGCGTAAATTAAAGAGTTGATGTAGAAAAAGTTAAAAGGCTGAATTATCTAACTTTTAAAGAGCGCGGGGTTTGTATATAATTAGAAATAGAGAAAGGAGAGATCGGAATGCCAGGACCTTTACTATTGTCGGTTATTATTTTGTCATCTCTTATGGTAGGAATTACACAGTATTTTCATCATACAGATACGACAGAAGAAGTGAAGGCTAAGGTACGTCTCGTGTTTCCGATTTTTATAATATCTATTTCCATATGCTTTTTATTAAATAAAGATGGGTATGTTGTGGCCGTATTTGCGTTTTTTGTAGCGATTGTCTTAATAACTGTATTGTACTACGT
>NZ_JBFPJH010000535.1:0-1677 GCF_040838255.1 Bacillus sp. C30
GCGCCGATGGTAGTTGGGACCTTGTCCCTGTGAGAGTAGGACGTCGCCAAGCAAGCTAAAACACAAGTCTTTTGACTTGTGTTTTTTTGTATATTTGTTTCGTTAGAAACAAGGGTGGAAATATTGCTAAATCATACCAGATGGAAAAATATTTATGAAATCATGATAAAGGCGAAGTATTTTCGCTATTTTTATTAAGCGCTCATTAAACTAGATGTATTTCGTAATAGGATCATTATTGGTCATATTTTCAATATAAGAGGGAAACCTCTCTTCTTTTATAATTAATTTCTAAAAAACTTGGCGCATAATTGAAGCTTCTATACTCTAAATGATTTAATGGTTTATGAATTATATAGCTATTTCCCCTTAAAATCCTGTATACAGTATCCCTTAACTAATAAACATTAGAGGTGTTTCTGCCGGTAAATACTTCTTTTTCATGATTGGACATCTAAATCTTCTTCATTAATATACTTTTGAAAATAAATCCGTTCATAATTTCAATAATATAGATTTGTGTAATTGCTTCCTTTGAGTTTGCAGTTTGCTCAATCTATTAAACAAGCCCGTCTATATAATTGCATTTTATATAGACGGGCTTGTTTAATTTTTTATTCTTATAATAGTAGCGTTTTGAGGGATGTTTTTTGTTATTAAGTATAGGGAAGTAGTACATAATCTATGAAAATGATACAGGTGCTTTCAATTATTATGAGAACAGCTATATTATGGCTAAATATGTAGTGAGATATAGGCATGTTGAACAAGGGGCTCATTTACAATTGAAGTGTATATGTGGGTATGAAATCTTCTTTGATTAGTAGTCGTAACTTCTTGAGGCATAAATTTTTGAATTCCGTAATGTCAGTGCTACAATGATTGAAAAATAAATGTTAATGAGGTGTTCATATGAAAATTGAAGTTTGGTCTGATTTTGTATGCCCGTTTTGCTATATTGGGAAGCGTAGATTAGAAATGGCTTTAGAGCAATTTCCACATAAGAAAGATGTTGAAGTTGAGTTTAAAAGTTTTGAATTAGATCAAAATGCTCCGATCTACTCTGGAACGAGTATTAATGAAGTGCTTGCATCGAAGTATGGAATTAGTGTTGAAGAAGCTGATCGTAATAATATACAACTAGGCAATCATGCAGCTAGTATGGGTTTGAGTTTCAATTTTGAAGAGATGAAGCCAACAAATACTTTTGATGCACATCGTTTGGCGAAATTCGCAAAGGATCAGGGGAAGGAAAAGGAGATTACAGAAAATCTACTTTTTGCATATTTCACTGAATCGAGAAACTTAAGTGATGTGGAAACACTAGCTAATATTGCTGAAGCTTCCGGTCTAGATAGGGAAGAGGCTTTAAATGTTATTCATAATAAAAATGCTTATGCCAATGAGGTTAGGATTGATGAATCAATTGCTCAACAATATAAAATTACAGGGGTACCTTATTTTATTGTTAATCAAAAGTATGCTATTTCAGGTGCACAACCACTTGAAACCTTTGTTGGTGCACTTCAACAGGTGTGGGAAGAAGAGAACCCTAAGTCTGAACTTCAAGATCTTTCAATAAATAGTACAACAGATGATTATTGTGCAGATGGTAGCTGCTCGATACCTTCAAAGGAATAATATTTAATTCTTTCTTTCTATTATGGTGTGCATAAT
>NZ_JBFPJH010000536.1:0-1673 GCF_040838255.1 Bacillus sp. C30
GTATAAGTACTGTAGGTATTATCGTGACTCCGCAGTGGATAACAGCTATTATTCTTGTATTTGCTATAGTTGCTATTTCTCGCTATGCGCGTGATTATTGGGATGAATTTACGAAGAAAATGTTTCTACATTTATATTGTGATGAAGGAGAATTACTATTATTAAGGTGGAAGGCGGATCGTTATTTGCTCCTTCCAGTCGTATTCATATACGGGACGGTCATCCTTTCTCAGTTTTATTTATTACCAGCAGTAATTATTGGAGTTATTTTTATAGTATTCATTGGTTGGATTGTATTTTTACCATAGAAAAAGAGCCGGAAGCGGCTCTTTTTCTAGTCTGTAACACACTGGTAAATAAAATATACTAAAAGGAGTATGCTTGCGGCTGAGTACACGACATCTAAAGTCATCTGATTGCCCCCCTCATTGTTGTTGTATTTATAGTGTATGAAATCTTACAATTTCATATTCAAGTGAAAAATATGTGAACGTTAACAAAATTGTAAAGTGCAAAAATTACAATCATTTTGTATAATAGAAGAAACAACCGTTATATAAAATATAATGAGTGAAAGGGGAGGGAACATAAATGCCAAATTGGTTTAGAAAAACCTTAGTCGCATTAATTACCGTATTTACGTTTGGTTTAGTGACGCCTCCTTCCATATTACTTGATAATGCCAAAGCTACGGACAAGCCTACGAGCACAGCTGGGCAACAAAATTTGGAGAGTACGTCCTATACATATGAAGAAACAAATGATAGGTTAACCACCGATACTTTTGTTAACTATGCGATGCAAGAAGCAGAGAAGCAATCTATGCAAAAATTCGGCTCTAAAATTGGGCCTGTAATTGAAGATGAATTTAAAGATGTTGTATTACCTAAAATTGAAGAGGCAATTGCGGAACTTGCAAATGATGTGCCAGAAGAATCGTTACAATCATTAGCGATTTCTCAAAAACCAGCTGGTGGAAATAATGAAAAGATTTTTCATGTTTATGACACGAAATCAGGAAATGACTTACTGCGATTTCATGTGAGGAGAGATCATCCACCGCAAGATGGATATTATTTTAATTTCCACTATCATCGTTTTGATGATGGATATTCAGGACACCATGAGTTAGGAAATATTTATTGGAATACGAATGTACCGCCGAAATGGTTGTCTTAAAAAGAACGAGAGAAAATCTTGTTCTTTTTTTCTTTATGAAAGGATACGACATTTATGTTGTTGAATAACATATGTTTAGGAAAAAAGAAAAAAGGGAGTATGGGGATGCAAAAATATATCGTTTTTGACTTTGATGGCACATTAGTAGATTCACAAAATATATTTGTACCGATTTATAATCAACTTGCTGAAAAGCATGGATATAAGACAGTTAGTGAGGAAGAAATTGAGCCTTTACGAAAATTGACTATTTCTGAAAGATGTAAAAAACTCGATGTACCACTTTATAAACTTCCTATATTGGCGTTAGAGTTTTATAAATTATATCAACCTGCCATAAAAGATCTCGTTTTATTCCATGGGATGAAGGATGTATTAGATGAATTACATAAAAAAGGCTACAGGATTGCGGTTATATCTTCGAACTCAGAAGAGCATATTAGGGCATTTTTACATAGTAATGGCATAGAAAATATTCAAGAAGTGTATTGTTC